>JAJBVQ010000234.1:0-5191 GCA_020859745.1 Rikenellaceae bacterium | reverse complement strand
TGCTGATTTTTCCCCATAGCGAACGGGGCCGCCTACTGTGAATCGGTTAACAGATTCATACAAAGTTATGCGTTTATTTCCGAAAATGGCGCCTCTTCCCGCAATTTTTCGTTCCGTAAAGCCTTTTCGGCGAAAAAAATATCAACAATCGATTAAACTTTTCCCCCGGGACGCGTCTTAAATAGGCAAGCCGGACGGAAACGGCCCGAAATGTGGAACAGAGACCGAACGAAATAAAAACGCAAATAACCACCCGTAACATGAAACGAGTTTTAGGATTGCTCACCCTGCTGGTGCTCTCAACAGCCGCCGCGACGGCGCAAATCACCCTCAAGGGGAAAGTGATCGGAGCGGACGACGGCAAACCCATCGCCGGAGCCTATGTCATTATCAACGCTTCCGAACCGGACGCTGCCAAACGGACCACCCTGACCGGCGGCGACGGATCTTTCTCCGTCATCAGCCGCGAAAAGAGCACCAACGTTACGGTCTCTTTCATCGGGTACCGGAATTTCTACCGCGAGATCGGCTCCCCGGCCGACAAAACCGTCGATCTTGGCACCGTCAAGCTGTCGCCCGAGGCGCAGGTGACCCAGGAGGTCAAAGTGACCGCCAAGGCTCCGATGGCCACCATGAGAGGCGACACGCTGCAATACAACGCGGCGGCGTTCAAGGCCAATCCCGACGCATCGAGCGAAGACCTGCTTAAAAAGATGCCGGGGGTGACCACCAGCGAGGACGGCGCCGTGGAGGTGCACGGACAGACGGTGGGCAAGGTCTATGTGGACGGTAAGGAGTACTTCGCCGACGACCCGGCCGTGGCGCTGAAAACGCTGCCGGCGGACGTGGTCGAAAGCATGCAGATCTTCGACGATAAGAGCGACGAGGCGAAATTCTCGGGCTTCGATGACGGCGAGCGTATCAAAGCGATCAATATCGTCACCAAGAACGGCGTGAGCACCAGTACCTTCGGTAAGGTTTACGGTGGCTACGGTACCGACAACCGCTACTCGGTGGGGGCCGCGGCCAATATCTTTAACTCCAACCAGCGCTGGACGGTGCTCGCCTCGCGCAACAACGTCAACAACCAGGGCTTCACGCTGAACGACATCGCCAGCTCCATGACGGGGCGGCGGGGCGGCATGGGCGGCGGCATCGACGCCAGCCAGTTCACCACCAGCGTCCGGGGCGGCATCCAGACCACCACGATGGCGGGCCTCAACTACCAGGGCGAATTCGAGAAGGTGAAAGTCGGCGGGAGCTACTTCTTCAACAACGTCAATGCCGACATCTGGCGGGCCATCGGGCAGGATTACAAGAACATGTCGCGCCAGTATTACGACACCACCGCCACGCAGGGCTACAACTACCAGCACCGCGCCAACCTGCGGATCGAGTGGAACCCCAACGAGACCAACCGCATCTTCTTCATGCCGCGCGTCACCTACGCGACCAACCACGGCAACAGCGCCAGCATACAGAGCACTTGGATGAACGCCGCGCTGAACAACATGGCCGATAACCGTTACTCTACAAAACTGGGGACTTACGACGCCTCGGCCAACCTGTGGTGGATGCACCGTTTCGGCAAAGCGGGACGCACCCTGTCGGTAGGCGGTTCGGTGGGCGGCAGCAACGGCTGGGGCGACCGTACCCAGGAGTCGCTGTACGGTTCGCCGGACGACGGCTCGGGCGACGGGAGTTCGCCGTCGCTGGTCGACTTTTACACCAATTACAGCACGCTGAACCAGATCGGAACCCTCGGCACGCCGGGCTTCGACATCTCGGGCCGCTTCAGCTACGCCGAACCGCTCTCGCAGTCCTCGCGCCTGCAATTCAGCTACCGGATCAGCTATGATAAGACCGACTCGCGGATCCTGAGCTACGACTGGGATCCGATCCTGAACGAGATACTGGAGCTCGACCCGACCACATCGAACCTCTTCAACCGCAACCAGACCCGGCAGTCGGGAACTATCGGCTACAACTGGGTCAAAAAAGACAAAATGACCCTCAACGCCTCGCTCAGCTACCAGTATTCGACGCTGAACGATGACGAGACCTATCCCCGGACGATGGACAACCGGTACAATTTCGACGCGTGGCTGCCGCGCGTGCGGTTCGAGTGGAAACCGACCCGGATGCAGAGCCTCAACGTAGAGTACCGCCGCAGCACCTCCACGCCGAGCGTGAACCAGTTGCAGGACGTGCTGGACCTGAGCAACCCGCTGCAGGTCTACATCGGGAACCCTGACCTGAAGCAGAGCTACACCGACCGCTTGCAAATCCAGTACAACATCGCCAACCCGGAGAAATCGACTAACTTCAACCTGTTCGCGTTCGCTACCATGACGCAGGACTACATCGCCAACCACAGGCGCTACCTGACCGAGGACGAGGAGATCAAAGGGACGACAATCGTCAAGGGTGCGCAGGTCTCGACGCCGGTCAACCTGAACGGTTACCTGAGCGCCAACCTGTTCGGTATCTACAGCTTCCGGATCAACCCTCTGCGCAGCAACATGAACATCGGTTTCCGCTACCAGTTCGGCAAAACGCCCTCCATGGAGGACAATATCAAATACATGTCGCACAGCAACCGGATGGGCCTGAACCTGTCGCTGACGAGCAACATTTCGGAAAACGTGGACTTCACGGTGGCCTATCGTCCGTCGCTGAACTTCACGACCAGCCAACAGAAGGACAGACAGACGCAGGAGATCAACCGCACGTTCGACCGCTATGTGGGCAGCGACCTGTCGGGCTTCCTGAACATTTTCCTCTGGAAAGGGCTGTTCATCAATGCGGACGCCACGTGGCGCAACTCTTTCGGGACGCAGGCCGCCTACTCCCAGCACTATGCGCTGGTGAACGCGGCGGTGGGATATAAGTTCCTGAAATACAAACAGGCGGAGGTACGGGTTTCGGCCTACGACCTGCTGAACCAGAACCGGGCTTTCAGCCAGAGCAGCAACGACACTTACACGCAGACGACTTTGTCGAACGTGTTGAAGCGTTACTTCATGGTCAGCCTAACCTACAAGTTCGACACGCGCAAGGGCCGTTCGGCCGACAACTACGGCAGCGAAGATCGGGGCGGGGCCTACGGCGGCCACGGCGGCGGTCCCCGGGGCGGAGCACCGGGCGGACGCCGGTAAGCGGCAACCTGTATAATTTCGAACATCTTTTCGCCGTTTGTCCTTCTACACCGGGACGAACGGCGTTTTTTATGTACGTTTTTTGCATTTGGGTTGGAGACAACCCTATGGTGACCTTCGGTCTTCCTCGTGGCGCCTTAGTTGTGAACTAAAGAGGCCACGTTGGGGCTTTCCGGGCTGTGACGCCCGGTTTTGCGGCGAGCGTAGCGAGCCGCGCAGGCCGGAGCCACCCCCGGCGAACCGACGCTGCCGACGAATGCAAAGCAAGTTCACTTGCTTTGCTGAGTGGCGAGGAGGAAAACGAGCGAAGCGAAGTTAACGCCTACAACATCGCTTCGCTCGTTTTGGCCCCGCTGGCTCCGGCCCCACCCGTTGCGCCAAAGCTGAGGCTGTGATAGATTTAGAATGCGAAGCATCTTCGAAAGTTTGGCTTCGCCTTCCTCCTCCTTGCAAGGCATAGCCCGCCAGCGGTCTCTGCTCTTGCTTCAAGCGTCGGTTTTTTGGTTCTTTTTGTTCACAAAAAGAACAGTATCCTCCGGCTCAATTACAAATAAACGTACCTTTGTAATTATGATGGCACTGAAAGAGAAAATCGAAGCGCTCAAGCGCGAACGCAATGCAGTCATACTGGCGCACTACTACACCGAAGGCGACGTGCAGGACGTGGCCGACTTCGTGGGAGACAGCCTCGCCCTGTCGCAAAAGGCGGCGACCACCGATGCCGACGTCATCCTGTTCGCCGGCGTCCATTTCATGGGCGAGACCGCCAAGATCCTGTCACCGCAGAAAAAAGTGCTGATGCCCGACATGGCCGCCGGGTGCTCGTTGGCAGATTCCTGCCGGGCCGAAGATTTCGCGGCGTTTATCGCCGCCCATCCGGGACATACCGTTATTTCGTACGTCAATACCACGGCCGAAGTCAAAGCGCTGACCGATATCGTCTGCACCAGCAGCAACGCGGTGCAGATCGTGGAATCTCTGCCCAAAGACGAGCCTATTATCTTCGGACCCGACCGGAACCTGGGAAATTACATCAAGAATATCACGGGCCGCGAGAATATGCTGATCTGGGACGGGGCGTGCCACGTCCACGAAGAGTTCTCGCTCGAAAAGATACTCGAACTCAAAAAAGAGTACCCGCAGGCCAAAGTGCTGACCCATCCGGAGTGCAAACGGCCCATTATCCTCGTTTCCGACTACGTGGGTTCGACGGCGGGACTGCTGAAATACGCCACGGAGGATACCTCGACGGACACCTATATCGTCGTGACCGAGCCGGGCGTGCTGCACCAGATGAAGAAAGCGGCGCCGGGCAAGACCTTTATTCCCGCACCGCCGATGGACTCCACGTGCGGCTGCAACAATTGCAGCTTTATGAAACTCGTCACGCTGCGGAAAATGGCGGACGCGCTCGAACGCATGGAACCGGAGATCGTCATCCCGGAAGTGGTGAGGGCCAAAGCGGAAAAATCCATCCGGCGGATGCTGGACATCTCAAAAAAACTGGGGCTTATCTAAGCCCCAGTTTTTCTTAATTACTTGCGCGGCACCTCCACCAGTTTGAACACCTTGTCGCCCCGGTGGACCGGCTCCGGCGTCCTGACCGAGCACTTGACCCCTTGCGGCGCATGATCCACCGGCTGCAAGTCCACCCGGATCTCGTCCGGGGTGAACTCCAGCGCCCCCGTGGTCGCCCCCAGGAACAGGAGCTTCTCGCCCAGTGCCAGCGGCACCGCCTCGACCGAGACCTCCGCCACCCCGATCCGGGCGAAATAGTTGGTCACCTTGCCCACCATCACCTTCTTGACCGTGGCCGCCGAGCCGTAGTGCTCCGACCACTCGCCCAGCCGCTGCCCCAGGTAGTAACCGTCCCAGAAATCGCGGTTGAAGACCGTCCGCAGCCTCTCTTTCAGCTCCGCCGCCAACTCGCGCGTGAACCGCCCTTCGGCAACCGCCCGCACCCCCTCCTTGTAGCTTTCGCATACCCGGCGGACAGACTCGCCCGACCGCGCGCGGCCCTAGATCTGCCGTAC
>JAJBVQ010000212.1 GCA_020859745.1 Rikenellaceae bacterium | reverse complement strand
GCCTCTATATTACAGGAAGTGATGATGACCGCCGGGATGCGCACAACACGTTGCGCCTATATTTCGTCAATATGGCACAAGCTTTCGTATATCACGGCTCGTACTACCATCTGGGGAAAGCGTTGCATCCGATTGTAGATACTTATATCTTAGTACAGTCGCGGATTGATATGCTGAATTATTACTCTTACAGTACGATATGGAATATCGTCGATGGAAGGTTTGTTACTCCCTATTCATCCGATACAGGTCCTTGTACTCAGGCGGTTAAATATATTTACAATGCATTGGTGAAATTACCCAAAACAGCGACAAAAGCCCAAGTAGAAGCGGTATTCGATGGATGGCTGCAACTGACCGGCGGCGGCTATTAGGTGGCTCGACCAAGACTCAATTATCCAATAAAGAAGAAGCGGGGATTATTCCCCGCTTCTTTTGTTTCACGAAATCGAAAATTTATTTGTTCAGGCAGGCGATTACTTCATCATGGAGGCTCTTTCCGCAGGCCACGATCGAATCTCCCGTCGCCGGGTTGCCTCCGTAGTAGTCGGTGATAGCTCCCCCGGCTCCCCGGATGACCGGTATCAGGGCGGCAAGGTCCCAGCGGCTCATGATCGGGTCTACCATAATATCGGCTCGTCCCGTCGCCAACAAACAGTAACCGTAGGCGTCGCCCCATGTCCGCAAAATCCGGCACTGACCGGCCAAAGCCATGAAGTCGTGTATGTTCCGGTGTTTGTCCACATCCAGAATGTCGGTCGTCAGCAACGTAGCTTGTTTCAAAGAATCGCACGGCCGCATACGGGTCGCAACGCCGTTCCACAAAGCGACATGATTATCTCCCACAATCAGGTCATCCAGCAGCGGGTTATAGATCGTCCCGTAAACCGGTTCGCCGTCCACCATCACGCCGATCAGCGTGGCGAACAGCGGCACGCCGTGGATGAAACTCTTCGTCCCGTCGATCGGGTCAACGATCCATTCGATCAGTTGGCCATCGTTACCGCCATTGGCAGTGGCTGAAGCGGGATGTGTGCCGCTCTCCTCCCCCACGATCACCCCTTCCGGAAACCTCGCTTCGATCTGCGAAACGATATACCGTTCGATCTCCTTGTCGGCCAGTGTCACCGGCGAATCGTCAGCCTTATAGTCCACATGGACGCGGCCGATATATTTCCCTACCGTTTCCCGGATCGTCGGGGTCAGGGACTGTACGAAGTCTGTAAATTCCTGGAAAGTGAACATATGCGTTATGGAATGTGCATGAATTTATGGTTCTGGATCGAGATGTTCCACCTCGGATTGGCCTTGGCGTACTCCACCAGAACCGGAATAATCTCTTGGTACCGGCTCCACTCCGGTTGCAGGTAGAGCCTGCATTTGTCCGAAACCTGCGAGGCGTTCTCTTCCGCCCAACGGATGTCGTCCGCCGTTTCGATAATCACTTTCAACTCGTCTGCCCGCCCCAATACCTTCGCCAAAGGCGGTTGCTGCCGCTTCGGCGACAGGCAGACCCAGTCGATATGTCCCGACAGCGGGTTGGTGCCCGAGGTTTCGATAAATATCTCCAATCCACGCTCCTTGAGTGCGGAAGTCAGCGGTTCCAGCGGATACAGCGTCGGTTCGCCTCCTGTAATGACAATAGCCTGCGCCGGCAATGCCGCCGCCCGCTCTACGATTTCTTCGATCGGAGTGGGCGGATAGAGTTTCGCATTCCACGTCGCTTTGGCGTCACACCAGCGGCACCCCACGTCGCATCCCCCCAGCCGGATAAAATAGGCCGGCTTTCCGGCATGGTATCCCTCGCCCTGAATGGTATAGAAATCCTCCACCAGCGGCAGCAGCCGCCCCCCGTCCAGCAAGTCGTATATATTGTTGTCTGTCATGTTATTCTTCGTCGCAGACGGCGTAAAGGGCGCCTAAATTCCGTCCCTGCCCGTCGTAGTCCATCCCGTAGCCGATAATGAATTTCGGTTCGGATTCCAGCGCAGCATAATCGACCGCCAGCGGTTCGGGCCGCTCAGGTTGGTTATAATAGGTATCCGGTTTCAGCAGCAAAGTCGCCACCCGCACGCTTTTAGCGCCCTGCTCCGTCAGCATGGCATGCAACTTATGAATCGTATTTCCCGTGTCCACCACGTCCTCGGCGATCAGGATGTCCCTCCCTTTAACGTCGGTGGTCAAAGGCACGTCTATGGATACCTGTCCGGAGGTAGTCAGACCCGAACCGTAGGAAGAGAGTTTGACGAAAGCCACCTCGAACGGCCCGGTGAGCTGCCGGAACAGTTCGCCCGCGAATACGAACGCCCCGTTGAGCGTCACCAGCATCAGGGGCCGCTCGGCGTCCAGGTAGTCCCGGTTGACCCGTGCAGCTATTTCGGATATGGCTGTATGGATAGCTTCCTCCGGGATGTAAAGCCCGAAGCGGCGGTCGCGGACGGTAAGGGTCGGTTCCAAAAGATTGAGCGTGTTTGCCGAAAAGTTTATACCTTCGCAAAGTTAAATAAAATACCCTATCCTATGCAACCGAAAGTTTCGATCATCATGGGCAGCACCTCGGACCTCAAGATCATGTCCGAAGCGGCTAAATTCCTCGATGAAATGAATATCCCGTTCGAGATCAACGCCCTGTCGGCGCACCGTACGCCCGACCTGGTGCTGGATTTCGCGAAGAAGGCCCATACGCGCGGCGTCAAGGTTATTATCGCCGGTGCGGGCGGTGCGGCCCACCTGCCGGGCGTGATCGCTGCCCTGACGCCGCTGCCCGTGGTGGGCGTTCCGGTCAAGTCGTCCAACTCGATCGACGGCTGGGACAGCATCCTTTCGATCCTCCAGATGCCGTCGGGCATTCCGGTGGCTACCGTGGCTTTGGACGGGGCCAAGAATGCGGCTATCCTGGCCATGCAGATCATCGCGACGGGCGAACCGGAGGTACACCAGAAGATGATGAAGTTCAAATCCGAACTGGCTGACAAAATCGCGCAGGCTAATAAGGAGTTGGAAGCGGTCAAGTTCAAAAACCGGGTGGGATAATCCGTCCGGGCTGCCGTGAGACGGGCTTTTGCCCGGAATTTGCTATATTTGGTACCGCTTCCGCATGCTGTGGGGGCGGTTTTTTCCTGCCTGTATGGAACATAATGTACTCTATGCCTTTATATTGACGCTGCTGGCGGGGCTTTCGACGGGGATCGGGAGCCTGATCGCCCTGCTGGCCAAGCGGACGAACCGGAAGTTCCTCTCCTTTTCGCTCGGCTTTTCGGCCGGGGTGATGATCTATATCTCTTTTGTGGAGCTTTTCGCCAAATCGTCGGAGATTCTTTCGGTCGACTACGGTCATCACTGGGGACAAATCGCTACGGTGCTCTCGTTTTTCGGCGGGATACTTTTTATCGCCCTGATCGACAAGCTGGTGCCGTCGGTTGAGAACCCGCACGAGATGCGGAGCATCGAGAGCATGCAGGTCGAGGTGAAGTCCGAGGGGGGACGGCTGGTCAATTCGAAGCACATGATGCGGACAGGCATTATGACGGCTCTGGTGATCGGCATCCACAATTTCCCGGAGGGGATCGCCACTTTCATGTCTTCGCTGGAAAACCCGCAGATGGGGATCGCCATCGCGGTGGCCATTGCCATCCACAATATCCCGGAAGGGATCGCGGTGTCGGTGCCGGTCTATTATGCGACGGGCAACCGGAAGAAGGCGTTTACATTCTCGTTCCTGTCGGGCCTCGCCGAACCGGTGGGCGCCGTAGTCGGCTACCTGATCCTCGCCCCGTTCCTGACTGAAATGACTTTGGGGTACATTTTCGCCTTTATTGCAGGGATTATGGTCTTTATCTCGTTGGACGAGCTGCTGCCGGCGGCGCACGAGTACGGGGAGCATCACGTGGCGATCTGGGGACTTATTATCGGCATGGCGATCATGGCGGTGAGTCTGGTCGCATTCCAATAAACATTCGCAGGTATGACGAACCGACTCAAACTCTGGTGGAAGGGGCTGACCCTGAACGAAAAGCTGATGTATGTTCTGATCGCCGCTTTGGCGATCGGGATCGCTACGCGCTGGCGGGTCGGTTTCGGCGAAGTGGCGGACGCTTTCCGGCATATCTTCACCCGGTAAAACCGACTAACCAAACTCAAACCAACTTACATGAAAAAACTATTGAATGCCTGCGCACTGGTATTATGCGCGGGTTCCCTGTCTGCGGCGGATGTTCCGGCCGGTCTGATCCGTATCGGCACGGACAAGACCGACTTGATCCTGCGCGTGGGGGATGACAGCCGGGTGCGGCAGGCTTATCTGGGCCCGAAACTGGTCAATGCCGCGGATCTGGAACATTTCTCGAAATCTTCGGGCGGAACCGAGGCGTATGTGACGCACGGGATGGAGGACTATTTCGAACCGGCGATCCGGGTCTTGCATGCCGACGGCAATCCGTCGCTGTTGCTGACATATAAGGACTTCACGCAAGAGGAGAACGATTCGGTGCAAACGACCGGGATCGTTTTGCAGGACGAAAAGTATCCGTTCGAGGTGCGGCTTTTTTACAAGGCTTACAAACGTGAGAATGTGATTAAGATGTGGACGGAGATTGAACACGGGGAGAAGAAGCCGGTGACGCTGTATAATTACGCTTCGTCGATGCTCCATTTCGGACGGGACTCGTATTGGATGACCGAGTTTTCGGGCGACTGGGCGCACGAGGTCAATATGGAGGAGCAAAAGCTGACTTTCGGCAAGAAGGTCGTCGACACGAAGCTCGGTTCGCGGGCCAACCTGCATGTTTCGCCCTTTTTCCTGCTGGGGCTGGATGCCCCGGTGGCCGAGAATACAGGCAATGCGGTGATCGGAACGCTGGGCTGGACGGGCAATTTCCGCTTCACGTTCGAGGTGGACAATGCCAACAACCTGCGGCTCATTTCGGGGATCAACCCTTCGGGTTCCGAATATCTTTTGCCTAAGGGCGAGGTGTTCCGCACGCCGGAGTTTATTTTCACCTACAGCACGGAAGGAACAGGTCCGGCGAGCCGCGATTTCCACGATTGGGCGCGGAAATACCAGATCAAGGACGGGATGGGCGACCGCATGACGCTGCTCAATAACTGGGAGGCGACCTATTTCGATTTCGACCAGGCGAAACTGGAGAAGATCATCGCGGATGCGGCGGATTTAGGGGTGGATATGTTCCTGTTGGACGACGGCTGGTTCGGCAACAAGTATCCGCGCAGCAGCGACCATGCGGGGCTGGGAGACTGGGAGGAGACGAAGGCCAAACTGCCGGGCGGCATCGGTGCCCTGACTGCGGCGGCGAAAAAAGAGGGGGTGAAGTTCGGTCTTTGGATCGAGCCGGAGATGGTCAACCCGAAGAGCGAGCTGTACGAAAAGCATAAGGACTGGGTGATCCACCTGCCGAACCGCGAGGAGTACCACTATCGGAACCAGATGGTGCTGGACCTGAGCAATCCGGCAGTGCAGGACTATGTGTTCGGCGTGGTGGACAAGCTGCTGACGGCTTATCCGGAGATCGCCTATTTCAAGTGGGACTGTAACAGCCCGATCACCAATATCTATTCGCCTTATCTGGGCGCCGACAAGCAATCAAACCTGTATGTCGAGCATGTGAGGGGGTTGTACAAGGTGCTGGACCGCATTGCGGCGAAGTACCCCACCCTGCCGATGATGCTCTGTTCGGGCGGCGGCGGCCGGACGGATTACGAGGGGCTGAAATATTTCACGGAGTTCTGGGCCAGCGATAACACGGACCCGGTCGAACGCATTTTTATCCAGTGGGGCTACTCTTACCTGTTCCCGGCTAAGGCGACAGCGGCGCACGTGACGTCATGGGGTAAACAATCGCTGAAGTTCCGCACGGATGTGGCGATGATGGGCAAGCTGGGCTTCGATATCCGGGTGGATGAATTATCCCCGGCTGAAAAACAGTTCGCCCGGCAGGCCGTAGCGAACTATAACCGGTTGAAGCCGGTGATACTGGACGGGGAACTGTATCGTTTGGTGTCGCCTTACTCCGGTGAACATTCGTCGGTTATGTTTACCGATAGGGCCAAAGCAAATGCGGTGGTATTCGCGTTCAACCGTAACCCGCGGTTCTCGGAACAGTTGCGGAATGTTCGGTTGCAGGGGCTCGATCCGCAAAAAATGTACACGGTGGCGGAAATCAACCTGATGCCGGGTGCGAAGTCGGGCCTTGCTGCGAATGGGAGAAGCTATTCCGGAGACTATCTGATGAAGGTCGGGCTGCCGCTCTTTTCGGGAGCGCACCTGACCAGCACGGTCGTGGAACTGAGCGCACGATAGATGTTGAATTCGGGCAGGGAAAATAATCCCTGCCCGAATTGTGTCTACATCCTCGGTTTCTGGACGATCCGGACGATCAACGATGCCATAAAGATAAGCAGGCCGTAGCAGATCGGTATGATTGCCAGGCGCAGGCCTCCGGCCAGCAGGCTCATGCTGATATCGCCGGCTGATTCGATAGCGGTGAAAGCGTTGAACAGTCCGGTCAGGGTGCTGAGCAGGCCGGTACACAGGGCAAGCGTTCCGATCTCTTTAACCCATGTGGGGGCTTTCTACGCGGCGAAAAACAGGGCGATTAGTTCGATGGTCAGAAGGGACATCCAAAGCATGCCGCCTTCGATAAATAAATTGATCATGGTTCAGCGTTTTAAGGGTGAGTGAATGAGGTCGGGAATTTCCGGAATTCCTTTATGACAAAGGTAATGGGAATAACGGCGATCGCGATTGCCGAATCCCTTTGTCGGCCCGTAGAATCCCTTTCTCTACCGTTCCGGGAATCATCCGGAATAAAAAATAGGTAATTTTAAGGTAAGAAATTTTTCCGAGAGATATAAAATGAAAAGTTGGTTTTCCCTCTTGTATTGGATCGTGATGATCGTGGCAATCGGTCTGGTGCAGGTCAGTTTCAGCTATTCGTTTGTCGAAGCGCTGTTCGTATCGGTCTGTTTTCTGCCTTGTGTGCTGCTGGTGGAATATTTCTACCGGCAGTTGTCGTTCCGGCGGCCGTTCGACCTGTTGTATTTCGCATTGGCTGTACTTTTCACTCAATACCTGCTCCTGCTGCTTGCCCATGCCTTGTTTTTTGAAGAGCCGGCAACCAAATTACCCGGTGTACTCCTGAATCCGGTTTTCATATGGCTGGTGCTGTTCGTCTATCTGGCGCCGATGAAATTGATCGGGAAATATTTGTCCGGAAAATCCGGACCCGAACGAAAACGGTTTGTCGAATTCGTCTCGGACCGCAGGCGGGTTTCGGTGGAGGTGGCCCGGATAGCGTACATCGAATCCAACGACGACGAGGTGTGGCTTTATATGCATGACGGGCAGTCCTACCGGAACAAAACGAATATCACGCATTGGGAACGGGAATTAGGCGATCCGTTTCTCAGAACCCACCGTTCTTTTCTGGTGAATACCGAGGTTATCGAACGGTATGACGAATCGGCGGTCTATATTGCCGGGAACCGCATCGATATTTCCCGAAAATACCGTCCGGCGGTGCAGGAATACTTAGAGGGTCGGTAATCTGCCAGATTACCGACCCTCTGATCATTGATTGTCCGATATTAAACTTTCTTGACCAACTCCATCCCTTTCCTCAAAGCCTCCTCATTGGCCGGGATCATTTTATGGGCCCTTTCCGGCAGCGAGTGACGGAGTCCTTCGATCACGTTCTCCACCGTCACCAACGGCCGGATCTTCAGGAAAGCCCCCAGCACGAACATATTGAATACCTTGGCATTCCCGCTCCTTGCCGCCTCCACGGCCGCATCGATTGTGTAAACGGTGAGGTCGGTCCTGTGCGGCGGATTGGTAATCCCATTCGGGTCGTAAAGCAACGTGCCGCCCGGCTTGATGGAGTCCTCGTACTTGTCCAGCGACTGCTGGTTCAGCATGATCCCGGTGTCGAACTCCTGTACCACCGGCGAGCTGATCTTCCGGTCACTCAGGATGACGGTCACATTGGCCGTCCCGCCCCGCATCTCCGGGCCGTAGGACGGTATCCAGCTGACCTCCTGTCCCTGCATAACGCCCGAGTAGGCTAATATTTTGCCCATCGACAGTACGCCCTGTCCCCCGAAACCGGCTATGATGATCTCTTCTTTCATAATGTGTGCTATTTTTCGGTCGTTGCAGTGAGGTCTTTGATATCCCCCAGCGGATAGGTCGGGTGCATATTGCCCTCCATCCACTGGTTGGCCCCCACCGGCGTCATTTTCCAACCCGAATTGCAGGTCGCCACGATCTCGACGAATGAAAATCCTTTATTATTGATAGAATTTTCGAACGCTTTCTTGATTGCCTTCTTCGCCTTGCGCACATTGGCCGGGGAGTTGACGCTCTGCCGCGTCACGTATGTCACCCCGTCCAGCAAGGCCAGCATGTCGGCTACTTTGAAAGGATAACCGTTCAGCGCGGCGTCGCGGCCCGTCGGCGTGGTGGCCGTCTTCATCCCCAATAACGTCGTCGGCGCCATCTGGCCGCCCGTCATGCCGTAGATGGCGTTGTTGATAAAGATGATAGCGATATTGTCCCCCCGATTGGCCGCGTGAATGGCCTCCGCCGTCCCGATCGCCGCCAGGTCGCCGTCCCCTTGGTAGGTGAAGACGAGTTTGTCCGTGCAAAGCCGTTTCACGGCCGTCGCAACCGAAGGCGCACGCCCGTGCGAAGCCTGTATCCAGTCGATGTCGATATAGTTGTACAGGAACGCTGCGCATCCAACCGGCGTAACGCCGATCGCCTTGTCTTCCGCGCCCAGCTCGTCGATCGCTTCGGCAACCAGTTTATGTACCGTCCCGTGCGAACAGCCCGGGCAGTAGTGCATGGTCGTGTCCAGCAAAAGCCGCGGACGGGCGTAAACCCGGTTGTCGTCCGTTTCGGCCACTTCGAATATAGGTGTCTCTGCCATAGCTTACAATCCTCCCGTTTCGGTCATAAATTGTTTGAGGGCCGCATATACCTCGCGCGGCGAATGGATGATCCCGCCGGTGCGCCCGAAATGGCGGACGGGAATTTCCGCATTCCCCACCGCCAGCCGCACGTCCTCGACCATCTGCCCCATACTCAGCTCCACGGAAAGAAATCCCTTCGCATGCTTCGCCGCATTGCGGATCGCCTCCGTCGGATAAGGGAACAGCGTGATCGGGCGTATCAGCCCCACTTTCAAGCCGTCTTTCCGCGCATCCTCCACCACTTTGGCGCATATGCGCGACGATGCCCCATATGCCACCAATATATACTCCGCGTCGGCAACTTCCATCTCTTCGTACCTCACCTCTTCGCGCTCCATCCGGTCATACTTCGCCTGGAGCTTGTGGTTGTGCTGTTCCATCGTCTCCGGGTCGATATAGCACGAGGTGATGATATTCCGCTCTTTCCGCCCCGCCCCCTTGCCGATGGCTGCCCACGGACACTCTTTGCGTATCTCCTCCTCGGTGCGCCGAGGCTTCTGCGGGCTGAGGTGCACTTTCTCCATCATCTGCCCGATTACGCCGTCGGCGAGGATCATCACCGGATTCAGGTATTTGAATGCCAATTCAAAAGCCAGATCCACGAAGTCGTTCATCTCCTGCACCGAGTTCGGCGCCAGTACCGGCATCCGGTAATCACCGTGCCCCCCGCCTTTCACGACCTGGAAATAGTCGGCCTGCGAAGCCTGTATCGTCCCCAGCCCCGGCCCCCCGCGCGATGCGTCGATCCCCACGCCCGGCCGCGCGGCTGCGGCCAAATAATAAAGCCCCTCGCACAT
>JAJBVQ010000115.1 GCA_020859745.1 Rikenellaceae bacterium | reverse complement strand
GGGTTGCTTACCGTTTCTCGCACGCCATAGGCCGCTGGCTCGACCTGGAGGAGATGCCCTCCGAAGCGCTTTTCGTGATCGTGCTGATCGGGGTGCTGGTCTGCGTGATCCTTCTCTGCCAGCTGGTCACACGCCTTTTGAAAGCGGGGGGACTGGCCGGGCCGCTGCGGTTGCTGGGCGCCCTGTTCGCCGTGGCGAAAGGGGTGCTGCTGTTGGGGCTGGCCCTGGTCGCGCTGGAGGCTGCCATGCCTTGGCTCTCGCCCAAAAACCGGGCCTCCCTCGGCAAAACGCTGAAAGAGGCCCGCAGTTATCCGTTATTGAAAAATGTCGGGGGATTCGTATTCCCCTATATCGTCAGCGGCGCAAAAGCCGTGACGGACGGCATCGGAACTATTTATCCGACCACCGAACCCACCGGCGCCGCTTTTAAGGCGGATTCTTCATCTTCGGCGACCGGGGCCACGACGGATAAAACGCCCGTCGGCGACTCGGCCATCAGGATCATGCCCTGAGACTCGATCCCCTTGAGCACCCGCGGCACGAGGTTCACCAGCACCAACACCCGTTTCCCGACCATTTGTTCCGGGGTATAATATTCCGCGATCCCCGACACGATCGTCCGGGTATCCAGTCCCGTATCCACGGTCAGTTTCAACAGCTTTTTGGTCTTCGGCACCGGCTCCGCCGCCACGACCCGCGACACGCGGATATCCATCTTCGCAAAATCGTCGAACTGAACGACCTCCGCCTTAGCCTCGGCAACAGTCGCATTAGCCGCCGCATTCGCAGCCTTGGTAGCTTCCAACTTGGCCAACTGCGCCTCCACCACCGAATCCTCGATCTTCTCGAACAGCAGCTCCGCCTGCCCCAGCTCGTGTCCCGGCGCCAACAGCGTCATGCAGCCGATATTGTCCCACTTCGCCTCCACAGACGACAAGTTAATCATCGCCGCCAGTTTTTTAGCAGTAAACGGCAGGAACGGCTCGCACGCTATCGCCAGCGATGCCGTAATCTGCAAAGAGATATTGAGGATCGTCGCCACCCGCGCTTCGTCCGTTTTAATCACCTTCCACGGCTCCGTGTCCGCCAGGTACTTGTTCCCCAGCCGCGCCAGGTTCATCATCTCCTTCAGCGCCTCCCGGAAGCGGTAATTCTCGATATTATGCTCGATAGCCGCCTTGATGCGCGGTATCTCTTCGATCGTTTCACGGTCGTAGTCCGTCAATTCCCCCAACGCCGGCACACGGTTGTCGAAATACTTACCCGTCAGCACCAGCGCCCGGTTCACGAAATTCCCGAAAATCGCCACCAACTCATTATTATTCCGCGCCTGGAAATCGCGCCACGTGAAGTCGTTGTCCTTGGTCTCCGGCGCATTGGCGCACAGCACATAGCGCAGCACATCCTCCTTGCCCGGAAACTCGTCCAGGTACTCGTGCAGCCACACCGCCCAGTTCCGCGAAGTGGAGATCTTGTCGTTTTCGAGGTTCAGGAACTCGTTGGCCGGCACGTTCTCCGGCAGGATGAAATCCCCGTGGGCCTTGAGCATCGACGGAAAGACGATACAGTGGAACACGATACTGTCCCTCCCGATAAAGTGCCCCAATTTCGTCGCGGGAGCCTGCCAATCTGGACGCCACCCCTCCGCATCGCCGCGCTGCTCAAACCGCTCCTTGGTGGCCGAGATATAGCCGATCGGCGCGTCGAACCACACATACAAGACCTTCCCCTCCGCCCCCGGCACCGGCACGGGAATACCCCAGTCTAGATCCCGGCTCACCGCCCGCGGCAAAAGACCCCCGTCCAGCCAGCTCTTGCACTGCCCGTAAACGTTCGATTTCCACACCTCATGTCCGCCGCCGTTCTCCGGCCCGTGCTCCTTGAGTATCCATTCGCGCAGGAACGCTTCGTAGCGATTCAGCGGCAGGAACCAGTGCTTGGTCTCCTTAAGTACCGGCGTCGCCCCCGTAATGGCAGACTTCGGGTTAATCAGTTCCGTCGGCGACAGCGTCGATCCGCACTTCTCGCACTGGTCCCCATACGCCCCCTCGCTCTGGCATTTCGGGCAGGTCCCCGTGATATACCGGTCGGCCAGAAACTGCTGCGCCTCCGGATCGTAGTACTGCTCGGTGGTCTGCTCGATAAAGTCCCCCTGCTCGTAGAGCTTCTTAAAGAAGTCCGAAGCGGTCTTCGCATGCATCGGACTTGAGGTTCTGGAGTAGATGTCGAAACTGATCCCGAACCGCCGGAAAGCCTCCTTGATGATCCCGTTGTACTTGTCCACCACGTCCTGCGGCGTCACCCCCTCTTTCTTGGCCTTGATGGTGATCGGCACGCCGTGCTCGTCCGAGCCGCAAATGGAAAGCACGTCCTCGCCCCTGCCCCGCAGGTAGCGCACGTAAATATCGGAAGGCACGTAAACGCCCGCCAGGTGGCCGATATGCACCGGCCCGTTGGCATACGGCAGCGCCGAGGTAACCAGGTATCTTTTCGGTTGTTTCATCGTTCGGTTTTACTTGTGTGGGCGCAAAGATAACGCTTTTCTGCTTTACCCGCAGGCCCTACACCCACTTGACCAGGGCGAAGTCCATGCGGTGCGGCAGTTTGGGGTTCTTGGCATAGACCCGGATGGCCACGTCGTAGGAGCCCGCGTTCTCCGGCGTGGATTTCAGCCGGAAAGTCGCCACGCTCCCTTCTACCTCCACCAGCTCGAACTGGTGCGTGCTCTTGAGGTTGATCTTGCCGTTATTGCGCCCGTCGTCGGTGATCTGCTCGGCCACCAGCACCTCGACGCCGATATCCTCCGGCATCAGGCCGTCGATGTCCACGTTCACCTCCAGGTTGTAATGCTCGCCCAGCTTGATGGCCGTATGCCCCACGTCGTACTGCTGGAAATTGAGCACCTGCACCTTGTCCCACGAGCGGCTCACGCGCCGTTTCCACGCCGCGATCTCGCGCGCCTGCGCAAAATCGTCCGCGACCATCTTCTCGTGCCGCGCGAAGAGCTTCGAATAGAAGCGGTCTTCGTAATCCTGCATCATGCGGTTGGTGGTGAACTGCGAGGCCACCTCGGCGATACATTTTTTCACCGCGGCCACCCACCTGGTCGGCAGGTTGTTCTCGTCGCGGTCGTAATAGAGCGGCGCGATCTGCTCCTCGATGGTGGCGTAGATCATCTCCGCATCCATTTCGTCCTGGTAGCGCGGGTCGTCGAACGTGCTCTCCATCGGCAGCATCCAGCCGGCCCCCTCCTTGTAGCCTTCGACCCACCAGCCGTCGAGCACCGAGAAGTGCAGCACACCGTTCATCACGGCCTTTTCGCCGCTGGTCCCCGAAGCCTCCAGCGGCCGCGTCGGGGTGTTCATCCACACGTCCACCCCCTGCACCATCCGCCGGGCCAGCTCCATGTCGTAATTCTGGAGGAAAATGACCTTCCCCAGGAACTGCGGCATCTTGGACACTTCGACGATCTTTTTGATCAGGTCCTGCCCCGCCTTGTCGGCCGGATGGGCCTTGCCGGCAAAGACGAACTGCACGGGGCGCTCCGGATTGTTCACGATCCGCTCCAGCCGCTCCATGTTGGTGAAGAGCAGGTGCGCCCGCTTGTAGGTGGCGAACCGCCGCGCGAAACCGATGGTCAGCACGTCGTTCTTCAGGGACTCCTGTATCTGGACGATCTGCCGCGGCGAGTCGAACCGGAACTGCACCGGGTCGGCCACGCGCGTGCGTATCTTCTTCATCAGCCGCTCCTTGAGGTAGAGCCGGGCGTCCCACAGCACTTTGTCGTCGATGTTGTAGACCTTCTCCCAGTTCTCCTTCGAGTAGTCGCCGTTCCGGAACGACTCCCCGAAAGCGTTGTAATACATCTCTTTCAGCCGGGTCGCGGCCCACGTCGGGAAATGCACCCCGTTGGTCACGTAACCGATATGCAGCTCGCAGGGCAGGTAGCCCGGCCATATGTTTTTGAGGATCTCCTTGCTCACCTCGCCGTGCAGCCAGCTCACCCCGTTGACCTCCTGCGACATGTTGGAGGCCAGCACGCTCATCGAGAATTTCTCGTTCGGGTCGTTCGGATTGGTCTTGCCGAGGTTGATGAACTGTTCCCAGGTGATCTTCAGCCGGTCGGGATAGTGCGACATATACTGCCGGATCATATCTTCCGGGAAGGCGTCGTGCCCTGCCGGCACCGGCGTATGGGTCGTGAACAGCGACGACGAGCGCACGCACTCCATCGCTTCGGAGAAGCTCAGGTCGTACCCGGCGATCAGGTTATGCACCCGCTCCAGCCCGATAAAGGCCGCATGCCCCTCGTTGCAGTGGTAAATATCGGACTCGATCCCCAGCGTGTTCAACAAACGGATACCGCCGATCCCCAACAGGAACTCCTGTTTGAGGCGGTTCTCCCAGTCGCCGCCATAGAGGTGGTGCGTCACGCTGCGGTCTTCCGGCTGGTTCAGGTCGTGGTCGGTATCCATCAGGTAGAGCTCGGTCCTGCCCACATCACACCTCCAGATTCTGGCGATGACCTTGCGTCCCGGGAAATTGACCGTGACGGTCTTCCAGTTCCCCTGCGCGTCGCGCACCGGGCTGATCGGCAGCTTGAAGAAGTCCTGCGGCTCGTAGCTCGCCTCCTGATCGCCCGCCGCCGACAGCCGCTGGGTGAAGTACCCGTAACGATACAACAGCCCTACCGCGGTCATCGGCACGTTCTTGTCGGAGGATTCCTTGAGGTAGTCCCCGGCCAGAATCCCCAAGCCGCCGGAATAGATTTTCAGCATATGGTGCAAACCGTACTCCATGGAAAAGTACGCGATCTTGGGCCGGGCGTCTTTCGGCTTGGCCGCCATATATTTCTGAAACTCGGCGTAAACCGCGTCCATCCGCCCCAGGAACTCCTCGTTCTCGGTCAGCTCGCGCAGTTTTTTGAGGTTGAGCTGGTCGATCAGGTCGATCGGGTTGCGGTCCACTTTGTTCCACAGCTCCGGGTCGATCGACTCGAAGAGCTGACGGGCCGGGTCGTACCACGACCACCAGAGGTTCTTGGTCAACGCCTCAAGCGGGTGCAGCCGCTCCGGCACCGAGCTTTCGACCATCATCCGGGTCCAGTTCGGTTTGCTCTCCAGCAACAGCTGCTGGCGCATGTAATTGAGCTGCTCGTGGGTAGCCCCGCCGTCGGTGTAGGTGCGCGCGCTGCGCCGCATAGCCGCCTGCAAAGCGATTTGGTAGAGGTCGAGGTAGTAGGTGAAAAGGTTCGACCACAAAGCGGTCTTGGATATCTCCCGCGCCGATTCGCGGCGTTTTTGCATATCGCCGTCGCCCATATTGGCGTATTCGGTCAGGGTCTGTGCGATGGCCGCCACCACTTCCGGGCTGTTGGTGTCGTCGCGGTGCACGACGGTAACGCCCTCGTGGCCGTCTTTCGAATGCTGCTGCACCCACAGGCCGAACCCGGCCAGGTCGGTGGTCACGGTGGGCACCGAGAAGGCGATGCTCTCCAGCGGCGTGTAGCCCCACGGCTCGTAGTACGACGGGAAGACGGTTACGTCCATCCCCACCAGCAGTTCGTAATAGGTTTTGTTGAAAATGCCGTCGTCGCCGTTCAGGTAGCTCGGCACGAAGACGGTGTGCACGCGGTTGCCTTTGCCCAGCAGGCCGCGGGCGCGGAGGTGGTTAACCACCGGGTCGTTGTCCGGGTCGCCGAGGTAGTGGGTCGTGTTCAGGGAGCCGGCGTAGTCCATGCAGCACTCCTTGTCGCCCGACAGGATGCCTTGCAGGTCCCGGCGCGGCCCGTGGTTCCAGCACGGCACCATGATATAGGCCAGAATATCCCGCTGCAAGCCGTCGTTGTTGTTCAGTTCGCCCAGCGAGTCGATGAATTCGTCGATCCCTTTGTTTTTGAACTCGTAACGTCCCCCGATCGAAACGATCAGCGGGTCGTTCTGCAACTGGATGCCGAGCGTGGCCTCGGCCACGCGGATCATCAGGTCGCGCGCCTCGCGCTTCTTGTCCTCGGCCTCCTGCCCCTGCCATACGAACCCGTCCTCGAATCCGTTGGGGGTCACCACCGACACGTCGGCATCCAGCAGGGCTTTGCACTCGCGTTTGGTGATCTCGCTGACGGTCGAAAAGGCGTCCATGCTATGCGCGGCGCTCTTTTCGATGGAGTGCTTGGCGGTCACGCCGAACTGCCGCGCCAAGTCGTCCCCGTTGAAAGAGTCCAGCCCGCTGTAAAGCGGCAGGCCGTTGCCGGCGATCGACCGGCCGATGACGGTGGCGTGGGTCGTGAAGACCGTAGCGATCGAGGGGCGCTCTTTCTGGAGGTAGAGGCCGCCGCTGGCGGTCATCCATTCGTGGAAATGGGCCGCGGCATGTTTGCCGGGCTCGTTGTGGTATTTGACGTAGCTTTCGATCACTTTCCCGGCGGCCCAGCCGAACAGGACGGGTTCGACGTAGTCCCACTGCCCGCTGATGGAGTCCACTTTGTAGTCTTCCCACAGCTTGGCCAGTATCTGGTCTTTCTGGCCCATGATGGCCGAGAAGTTGACCAGCACGGCGACGGGGGTTCCCTTGACGGTTTTCCAGCGTCCCACGCGGATACGCAGCCCTTCGGCGTAGGCTATCTGGCGCCACGCTTTGAGCAGGTTGGGGTCCTCTTCGAACTCGGGATTGTCGTTCTCGCGGGTCAGGTCGGGCCCGATAACGATGTAGTGGTCGTCGCCGAACTGCTCTATAGCGGTCAGCGCTTTGGTACCTACGACGGTGTGAATGCCGCCGATCTTGTTACATACTTCCCAGCTTACTTCGAAAAGCATGTCGGGTGTCTGTCGTGTATTTTCGCTCATATGGAATTGAGTTGTTTCCGTTTTTTCGTTTTGTCTGTCCCTATTTTCCGATTATTTTCGGAAAGCGCAGATTTTCAAAGATAACATTTTTATATCTATTGCAAAACGGGCTCTTTTTTCGACACCCGTCCTGACTTTTCCCCGTTACCGCACGATGTCCGGATAGTAACACACTTCCGGCTCTCCGGTTCCGCTCTCCAGAACCACCGCTACCAAATCGACGGCGATCTCGCCGCCGAGGCCCTGTGCGCCCATATACCGTTCGGCGGCCTGCAACATTCGCTGCGCTTTCCCGGACGTCACCGCGGCCTCGGGGGAAAAGTCCCCATGCCGGAAAACTGAACGTGTGCGGGTCTTGACTTCGATGAAGTGATACACTCCGTCGGGAGAGCGGGCGATGATGTCGATGTCTGTCCCCGATCCTCCGGTTCCGCCGTCCCGCCACCTGCGCCCGACGACCTGCCACCCGCAGGCGGCCAGATAGTCCGCCGCCAGCTCCTCGCCCCGCAACCCGGTGTCGATATGTTCCGCCATTTTATCGTAGGTTTTTTTGTACTAAACTATTACCTTATCGGGTCGGACGCCCGGGAGGTGCGATCAAGACGCGAATGCGGCTTGTTGCGGGCCTCCCGAGGGGAGGCGTCCGGCCCGCCCGCTAACGCGGAAACTCAACTGTTCTCATTCGGCTTGCGCGGTACTGAACAATAAAACCTACAGTAAAAACGACAGGTCGTCTGCCGCTGTAAGTTCGCGCGGAGGCTGCCCGTAGCGGAACAGCCGCAGCGGCCGCTCACCGATCAGCGACATCTTACCATCCTCAACCAGCAGCATGCACCCCTCGCGCAAGCCCGCCACATTCATCCCCTTGTTCGCCGCGATATACTCCTCGATCCGCATCTCCCGAGTCTCGCCCGCGTGGCCGTCCGGATGCGCGTCCAGGTAGTGCGGGTTGATCTGGAACGGAACGAGGTTAAGCGCCTTGAACGACAGCGGTTCCACGATCGGCATATCGTTGGTCGTACAGATCGTCGGACAACTCATGTTCGAGCCTGCGCTCCAACCGATATACGGCACACCGCGGCCGATCACCGCTTCGCAGATCGGCTCGTAAAGCCCCTGGTCCTGCATTGTTTTGGCCAAGTGGAACGTATTGCCCCCACCGACCACGATCGCCTGCGCCTTCCGAACCGCCTCGGCCGGATTTTCGTAACGATGCACCGAATCGACCTTCACCCCGAACTCCGCGAACCGCGCCGCCACCTTGGCCTGATAGTCGTCATAGCTGAACGTTACCGCCGCATACGGCACGAACAGCACCGTATCCACACGATTGCCCGCGGTGGAAGAGGCCGCCAGGAAATCGGCGATATTCCGTTTCGGGTATTCCAGGTAGGCTTCGCCCGCATTGGTCGAATTGCTGATAAGGAGAAGTCGCATAGTTATTTACGTTTTTTATGAATATTCTTCGGGGCGTTTTTCGCCAGCGGCATATTCTCGTACGGCTGGGCCGGACGCCGCAGGGCCCACAGCAGGATCGCCCCCCCCGCAATAATGAACGGGATGCTGAGTATCTGCCCCATGTTCAGGGCCATCGCCTGCTCCCACGCCTCCTGCGGCAGCTTGATCGACTCGATCAGGAACCGCACGGCGAACAGCAGGATCAGGAACAGGCCGAAGATCACACCCCGCTTCTGCGCGGCCAGCTTCGTGCGCCAGTAGAGGTGCGCCAGCAGGAAAAAGATCGCCAGATAGGCCAGCGCCTCGTAAATCTGGGTCGGATGGCAAGCCAGCCCGTCCGGGGGATAGACGCCCGGCCCGTACAACGCCTGCCACTCGTAAGACCTGACGAACAAAAAGCCCCACGGCAGCGAAGTGGGATCCCCGATGATTTCGGAGTTCATCAGGTTCCCCAGCCGTACCAGCGCGCCGCTCAGCGGCACCATCACCGCCACGCGGTCGAGTATCCAGATATAGGGGAATTTCCACTTCCGCGCAAAGAGCCACAGCCCTACCAGCAGCCCGATGGCCGCCCCGTGGCTGGCAAGTCCCCCCCCGCGGATGTAGAGAATCTTGATCCACGGGAAATCCGACATGAACGGATGCAGGAAATACTCCTGCGGCTCATAGAACAGGCAGTGCCCCAGCCGTGCCCCGATAATGGTGGCCAGCACGCCGTACAGGAAACCGGAATCCACCAGCCGGGGATCGAGCCCTTCGCGTTTGACCATCCGGGCGAATATCCACAGGGCGGCCAGCAAAGCTACGGCCCACAATATACCGTACCAGGCTATTTCGAGCGAACCGATAGAAAAGGCGACGGGATTGGCGTCCCAGACGATGGAAAGCGGAGTCATAGACGAGGGATTATCCGATAAATATTAATGATTTACGGGGCAAAAGTACACATTTTTACCGGATTGGAGGCACGCGCAGGGGGTTTTAATGGCAGGAAAACCCTGCCGACCGGGAGGTTATCGCTCGATGCGCTGCGATCCGCAACCTCTCCGGCTTCTATTTCTCGGCACCGCAGAGCGACTGGACAGAACCGCAGAACGCTTCTTTGTGGCGCGATAGGGTAAAGACCCTTTTCGACCCCTGTCCGGTGGGTTGGCGGGTGCCGCGCGGCGGCACTGAGGAACGGAGCCTGTGGGCCGCTTTCACAGTCGAAAATAGCATTTGGAACGGAGACAACACACTCATGGCGACAAACGGACGGATCTACGGACCGGAAAACGTGAACGGCGGCACGGCATGGTATCCTTCGGGTGGAGCCCGGCAGGAGGTGACTTCCAAACTGACATGGGGCGGCGAACTGGGCTTTATTTGGTCTGCCACCGCCACGGAAAAAGCCGCTTATGACCTGTATTCGAGCCGCCTTGCCATCAGTTATGCGAACGCGGGAGCCGCCCGTGCCGCCGGTCTTCCCGTCCGCTGCGTACGGGAGTGACGGGGATACGGAAGGGGGAGACGAAAA
>JAJBVQ010000217.1 GCA_020859745.1 Rikenellaceae bacterium | reverse complement strand
GGTGGCTCCGGCCTGCGCGGCTCGCTACGCTCGCCGCCAAAACGGGTAGTTACAGTCCGGAAAGCCATAACATGGCCTTTTTGTTCACAAAGAGGAAGGGAACAGTACCCTCCGGGAAGTAATGATAAAACGAAACGATAAAAGCGGGCGGGGTGTGGGATAATTTTCAGGAAATAGTATATTTGTATTGTAAAACCAACGACAACAAAAACAAAGGAAAGATATGAAACCGACACTTTTGGTACTGGCGGCTGGGATGGGCTCGCGTTACGGATCGCTCAAACAGATGGACGGCATCGGGCCCAATAAGGAGGCCATTATCGACTACTCCATATACGACGCCATCCGCGCAGGGTTCGGCAAAGTCGTTTTCGTGATCCGCAGCAGCTTCGGCGCCGAGTTCAAGGAGGTTTTCAGCCCCGAGCGGTTCGGGCATAAGATCGAGGTGGAGTATGTTTTCCAGGAACTCGATTCCGCTTTGCCGGTGGGCTATACCGTGCCGGAAGGGCGCGAAAAGCCGTGGGGGACGAATCATGCCCTGATGATGGGCGCGGCGGTCATAGGCGAACCGTTCGCGGTCATTAACGCCGACGACTTCTACGGTCAGGATGCCATTGCACAGATGGGGAAATACCTGGCGGCGCTGCCGGACGGATCGGCGGGGGAATATGCCATGGTCGGTTATGAGGTGTCGAAAACCTTGTCGGAGAACGGCACCGTTTCGCGCGGAGTCTGCACCATCAATAAGGACGGTTATCTGGAATCCATCGTGGAGCGCACCAAAATAGAACGCCGGAACGGCAAGATTGTTTATATCGAAGCCGACGGCGTGCATCCGCTGGCTGAGGATACCCCGGTGTCGATGAACCTGTTCGGCTTCACGCCGGACTACTTCCGCCATTCGACGGAATTCTTCAAGCAATTCCTGAAGGACTCGGAGGGGAATCTTAAAGCGGAATACTTTATCCCGCTGCTGGTCAACCGGCTGGTGGAACACGGGGACGCCAAACTGAAGGTGCTGCACACCACCAGCGACTGGTTCGGGGTGACCTACAAGGAAGACCGACCGGGAACGGTGCAGAAAGTGCTGGACTTGATTCAGGCCGGGGTGTATCCGCAATCGCTGTGGGGGAAATAGTCTTTCCCGCACCATAATCATCCGAAATCACGACCCAAAACCGACTTTTATGAACGAGATCACCCAACAAGTGTGGGGTTTCACGCCGGAATCCCCGACAGGAACTGCGGGCGGCGGCGAGCCTGTCATCCTCTATACGATGACCAACGCCAACGGCGCTACGGTACAGCTCACGAATTACGGCGCTTCCATTGTGGGGATAACGGTGCCGGACCGCATGGGCAAGATGGCCGACGTGGTGCTGGGGTACGGCAAATGGCAATCCTATATCGCCGACGGGCCGGCCATGGGCAAGAGCGTGGGACGCTATGCCAACCGGATCGCCAAAGGCAAATTTACATTGGATGGGAAGGAGTACCGCCTGGCGGTGAACAACGGGCCGAACCACCTGCATGGGGGGCCGACGGGGTTCGCCAATAGATTGTGGGAGGGGCGTGTCGAAGGGGACCGCGTGGTGTTCGGCTACCACTCCGCCGACGGCGAGGAGGGGTATCCGGAGGCGTTGTATGTGGAGGCGTGCTTCGACTGGGACGATGACAATAAACTGGAGATCACCTATTATGCGCGTCTGGATGGGGACACCTCAGATCCTACCATCGTCAACCTGACCAATCACGTCTATTTCAACCTCAACGGGCACGATTCGGGTTCCGTATTGGGGCATTCCCTGATTGTGAAGGCTGCGCAATACCTTCCGACCGATGAAACGGCGATACCTTTGGCCGCGCCGCAGGCGCCGGCAACTGTGGAGGGGACGCCGATGGATTTCCGTACTCCGACTACATTGGGGGCGCGTATCGACGAGCCGTTCCAGCAGCTTATCTGGGGGAAAGGGTATGATCATTGCTGGGTGATCGACCCGGGCGCGGCGGACGGGACGGTGGCCGAGCTGTGCTCGGAAGAGTCGGGCCGGTTCGTGAAGGTTTCGACTACGCAGCCGGGGATCCAGATCTATACGGGGAACTGGCTGGGCGGCTGTCCGGAGTCCAAAACCGAGGGCTATTTCTATTCGGACCGGGACGGGGTGGCCATGGAGTGCCAGGCGTTTCCGGACAGTCCTAATCGGGGGGATTTCCCATCCGTTGTTCTGCGGCCGGGGGAAACCTATGAGCAGCATATCGCCTACGAATTCGGAACCAGATAATCCATTAAACAACTGAATAAACAATAACCCAAACAATCGTTATGACTAACAATCAACAAAACCAAATCAGCTACACGGGGCCGTTTATCACGATGGTCTTCCTGTTCTTCATCGTGGGGTTCCTGACCGTAGTGAACCAACAGTTCCAGAGCCCGCTGCAGGGCGCATTGCTCAGCAACGTGGGGGGTATCCAGAACACGCTGGCCGTGATGGTGACCTTCGCGTGGTTCCTCTCCTACCCGCTGACCGGGGGCATCGGCGCCCGGCTGGTGAACAAACACGGGTATAAGAACACCATGGTGCGCGCGCTGTTCGTGGTGGCCGCCGGCTGCGCCATCTTCGAAGCGTCGGTGCTGCTCCAGAAATACTCGGACGGGGCCGCTATCAGTTTCGGGGAATCTTCGATTCCGTACGCCTATTTCCTGTTCCTGATCGGGGCTTATGTCGTGGGTGCGGGCGTGACCATCATGCAGGTGGTGATCAACCCTTACCTGATCGCTTGTAAAGTGAAAGGCACGAGTGACGTGCAACGCCAGAACATCGGGGGTTCGTCCAACTCGATCGGTACCACGCTGGCGCCGTTCTTCGTGGGCGGGATTATTTTCGGCGGGGCGACGGTGGTTACCCTGGACAACCTGATCGTGCCGTTCATCGCCTTTATCGTGGTGATCCTGCTGGTGGCGTTCATTATCACTAAGTTGCAGTTGCCGAATATCGCCAATACGACGGCCGAAGGCGGCGAGAAGCTCGAACGCAGCATCTGGTCATTCCGCCACCTGACCCTGGGGGTTGTGGCGATCTTCATCTATGTGGGCGTCGAGGTCTGTGTGGGGGCCAACCTGGTCATGAACGCCAAGGCCGAAGCCAACTGGCTCGAACTGGCGGCTACGATGGGTTCGCTCTACTGGGGCGGGATGCTCGTGGGACGTCTGATCGGCTCGGCCATCAGTAAAGTGCCGGCGCGCACCCAGCTGATCGTCACCTCTATTGCAGCCGGCTTGCTGGTGATCGGCGCCATGCTGACCGACTGCCTGTGGCTGTTGGTGGCGGTGGGTTTGTTCCACTCGGTGATGTGGCCTTCGACTTTCGCGCTGGCGGTGAAAGGACTGGGCAAATATACCTCGGCAGGGTCGGGCGCCCTGATGATCGGCGTGCTGGGCGGCGGCGTGATGCCCCTGCTGCAAGGCATGATCGCCGATGCGACCGGATCGTGGTCGGCTACCTGGATCATCGTCATCATCGGCGAAGCCTACCTGCTCTACTATGCGCTGCTGGGCAGCCGCATCCGCAAACAGGACCTGATCGCGGAATAATCACCCTCTCTTTTACGTTACCATACTATGGATATTACCCAAGTACGCAATAAATTCAAGGAGCTGTACGGTACCGAGGGTGCCGTATACGCTTCGCCGGGGCGCGTCAACCTGATCGGCGAGCACACGGACTACAACGGCGGCTTCGTGCTGCCGGGGGCCGTGGACAAGGGGATGGTCGCCGAGATCATCTTCAACAATACCGACAAGGTGCGGGCCTATGCCCTGGACCTGGGGGAGAGTTCGGAGTTCGGCCTCAGCGAGGACGACGCGCCGAAAGAGCACTGGGCTAAGTATATCTTCGGCGTGTGCCGGGAGCTGACCAAGCGCGGGGCTACGATCAAGGGGTTCGATACCGTGTTCAGCGGCGACGTGCCGCTGGGGGCGGGAATGTCCTCTTCCGCTGCGCTGGAGTCTACCTATGCCTTTGCGCTGAACGATATGCTGGAGCTCGGCTTCGACAAGATGGAGCTGGCCAAGGTCGGGCAGGCGACGGAGCATAACTATGTGGGGGTGAAGTGCGGCATCATGGACCAGTTCGCCTCGATTCACGGCAAGGCCGGGCACCTGATGCGGCTGGACTGCAAGACGGGCGAATTCCAGTATGTGCCGTTCGATCCGGAGGCGCATGGGTACAAGGTTGTGCTGATCGACTCCTGCGTGAAGCATGAGTTGGTCGGGTCGCCGTATAATAAGCGTAGAGAGAGCTGCGAGCGGGCTGTGAAGGCCATCCAGCAGAAGCATCCGGAGGTGGAGTTCCTGCGCGACGCGAAGCCGGAGTGGCTGGACGAGGTGATCGGGGTTATTTCGCAGGAGGACTATATCCGGGCGAAGTATGCGATCGACGAGGTGGCACGTTTGCTGGAGGCTTGTGCTGCGCTGGAGGCGGGGGACTACGAGACCGTCGGGCGGAAGATGTACGGCACGCATATCGGGATGTCTGTCTTGTATGAGGTGTCGTGCGAGGAGCTGGATTTCCTGAACGAGGTGGCCAAGGAGTGCGGGGTGACGGGTTCGCGCGTGATGGGCGGCGGCTTCGGCGGCTGCACGATTAACGTGGTTCCGGCGCCTAAGTTCGACGAGTTCATCAATACGGCCAAGGCGAAGTACAAGGCCAAATACGGGATCGACTGCAAGGTCTATCCGGTGGTGATCTCTGACGGCGCACGGCGAATTGCCTAAATAACCGTTCGGTTTTATCTCTACCCGTTGGAGGGTACTGTTCTTTCTTTGAAAAGAAAGAACCAAAGAAACTTTCGAGCAGCCTGCCGAGGAACTCAGTCTGCCGAACGCCTTAAGTTTGGCGCAACGGTCGGGGCGTAAAGCCCTTCGGGCCAGCCCCGCCCGTTCGCCAAAAAGTGAGCCTTGCGGAGCCTAAGGAGTAGCGCAGCTATCTCAAAAGTTTTTGGTGCCGCTTTTTTCAAAAAGCGGCAGTTCCATACGGGGGTAGAGATAAAAACGAAGGTAAAAAGTTTATTCGTTTTGCGGCACCGGAGCGTCAGGTTCGTTTTCCTCCTGCGGGCCGCGGACGAAAAGGCTCAGCAGCGCCAGGCCCGCGATCGCCCCCAGCAGCACATACGTGCTCCAGAGTATCCACTTGCTGCGCGGCGTGAAGGCCTCGTAGAGCGGAGTGATGAAAACAGCCTCGTCGCGCAGGGTCTTGAGACTGTCCGAATCGCAGTAGTCGATCGCGCTGCGGAAATCGTCCACCAGCGACGGCGACAGCTTCTCGAAGCAGAGGATCTCGTCGAAACGGATCAGGTCGTTCTCAGTCTCCACAGCGTCGTACGCCGCCGTCGGGAAGTCGAGGGCCATCCACACCTTAGGCTCAGTGGATAACGAATCCGCATACATCGGCACAGCCACATAGACCCGTTTCGAACTACCCGTGGTGCGCCCCCGGCGCTTGTACTCCGTGGTGATCTCCACCGCGCCCATGTTGTCCGTATTGTAATACCACTCGTCGAAATCGACATACCGGTGGTGGTCCGTTTTCTGGTCATAGTCCGCCAGCGAAGCCAGCTGTTCCGGCCGGTCTTCGGTGTAGTAAACGGCATACTGCGTGGCCGCCGCCGGCAAGGCGATCAGCGCCGTCCCGATCCAGAAAACGACCTGCTGCGTCTGGTACCGGTTCCACATCAGGATGGCCCCGATGATGCCGCCCGTGATCAGCGTCCACCAATAGTTCCAGAACCCGAGGTGGAGCAGCCCGCAGGCGATGCCGGTGACGACCACCGACGCCGCCATGCCGATGGCCAGCCGGATTACGAGGGATTTGAAATTCGCGGTAAAATTCTTTGCGTTCATATTAAATAAGTAGATTGATGGGGTTATTCGCCGTTATTCCGCGGGGTACCGCATCAGAGGATGCCGAGCATCCGGTTGCGGGTCAGCAGCGCCGCGCCCAGCACGCCCGCCGTGTCGCCCAGCGTTGAAAGGCGCAGGGTGGTGTCGCGCGTGACCAGCCGCAGCGAATACTTATTCAGCGCCGTGCGGATCGGGAGCATCAGGTAGTCGCCCACCTCCGAGAGCGGGCCGCCGATCACCACCAGCTCCGGGTTGAAGAGGTTGATCAGCACACTAATGCCTCGGCCCAGCTTTTCGCCGATGCCGGTGATCAGGTCGATCGACAGCACGTCGTCGCTCTTGGCCGCCTCGATGATGTCGTGCATGGAGACCGCCTCTCCGGCCCGGAACCTGTCCGAGAGGATGGACGAGGCCCCGTCGCGCAGCCGGTCGGCGAAGATCGTTTCGAGGGCCATGCCCGACGCTTCGGTCTCCAGGCACCCTTTCTTGCCGCACTGGCAGATCTTCTCGTTGTCGAAGAACGGGATGTGCCCGAACTCGCCCGAGAAACCGGATTTACCGTAATATAACTTGCCCCGCACGATGATCCCCACGCCGATCCCGCGTCCGATGTTGATGAACAGGGCGTTCTGCACCCCGCTGTTATCCCCGCTCAGGTATTCGGCATAGGTCATGGCCCGGGTGTCGTTCTCCACGATGGTCTCGATGCCGGTCTTTTCCCAGATGATCCGGGCCAGCGGGTAGCCGTCGGTGTTCATCGTGTTGTAGATGACCCCCGAGGCGGCGTCCACGCGCCCCTTGACCGTGATCCCCATGCCGAGGATCTTGTCCCGCGCGCTACCCAGCGTGGCGATGAACTCCTGTATGCGTTCGGCGAGGGTCTCGATGAACTGGGTGTTCGTGCTGTAGGCGAAGGGAATGTCCTTTTGCACGGTGACAGTATTCTTGTTGAGGTCGATCACCCCGAAGCAGAGCGCGTCGTCCAGGATGGTGACCCCGAGGAAGTAACCGGAGTCGGACACCAGTCCGAAGGCGCAGGGCCTGCGGCCGCCGCCGGTCTCAATCTTGCCCAGGTCGCGGACGTACCCCTCCTGGATCAGCTCGCCCACCAGCTTGGTGATCGTGGGGTTGCTGACGTTCAGGATGCGCGACAGGTCGGCGATGGTGCAGTCCCCTTCGGTGGCCAGGGCCAGGATGATGCGCCGCTTGAGCATGAAAGCTTTGTAAGCTACTACGCTCATGTTCTCGTCGGTGACGGAACCCAGAATGGAGGTGTTGGTGGTCATGGTATGAGTCGGTATTGGGTTGTGTGGTAGTATCCGTATTCGCAGATTAACGGCGCAAGTTAAGGAAATTTGTTTTCAAAATGAAAAGCGATCGGCAATAATTTGAATAATAGGATATGCCTTAGGGAAAAATATAAAGCGACAGAAAAAAAAGTTTTTTGTATGCGATTTTTTCTATACCTTGCACCAAAATTGTACGAATAGCTTAGGCTCGCGGCACTTTCTGTGCTCCGGTATTCCGGTTTGGGTGCCGGGATCGCCGGATCGGAAATTTTAGCGGCGCGGTGTGCCCGGAAAACTGACATATCCACGGGTTTCCGTTTCGGGCATGCTATTTGCCGGTTGGCTGAAAAGAGAACTACTGCTTTATTAAAAACAGAGGTTATGGAATATAACGAAAACGACTACGATTACAACGACTATCCGCAGCAGGAGGGGGGCAGCTCGGTCAAAGGGCTCAAGATCGCCATCATCATCCTGCTGGTGGTGCTGGCCGTCATCTCGTTCTTCTTCTGGCGCCAGGTCCAGGAACTCAAGCAGAGCGAAGTGGGGCTGACCGAGGAGCGGGATACGCTGACCAACCGGCTGACGGTGCTGCTGGGCGAGATGGGAGACCTGAAGGTGGATAACGACACGATGAACGTGGCCCTGATGCAGCAGCGGCAGATCGCCGACTCGCTGCTCGACCGCCTCAAGAAGGAGCGCAGCTGGAACTACTCCAAGATCAAGAAATACGAACGCGAACTCGGAACGCTGCGCACGGCCATGCAGGGTTTCGTGCGGCAGATCGACTCGCTCAACCGGCTCAACCAACAGCTGGTCGGGGAGAACCTGCGCTACAAGAAAGAGATGTCTTCCCTGAAGCTGCGCACCGAAGCGGCGGAGGAGATGACGCAGGAACTGAACAACAAGGTGAAACGCGGTTCGCAGCTCCGGGCGCGCGAGGTGGTACTGTTGGCGTACAACAAGCGGAACAAGCTGGTCAGCAAAGCTAAACAGACGGAGAAGCTGGTAACGGAATTCGTCTTGGCGGCCAACGACCTGGCCATTCCGGGCGAACGGACAGTATATGTCCGCATCATCACCCCGGATGCCGATATTCTCGGTGCGCCGGACGGCGGACGGTTCACTTTCGCGGGTGAGTCCATTCCGTACTCGGCCAAGCGTGCCGTGGATTACCAGGGCGAGGACCTGCCGATGAGCGTGTACTATGATGCCACGGGCCTCTACCCGGGACAGTATACCGTGATGGTGTATGTCGACGGGCAGATGATCGGGCAGAGCGACGTGATCCTGAAATAGGCTTCCCGGGGGCGGGGAATTGCCGGTTATCGTTTGAATCGAAGCGGGGCGCATGACAGTGCGCCCCGCTTTTCGTTTGGAAGCTCCGCGATTTGGGGCTATTTTTGTGGCCGATTATGAAGATCAGGGATTTGGACCTGGGCGAGATGCCCCTTTTTCTGGCGCCGATGGAGGACGTCACCGACCCTTCGTTCCGCTATATCTGCAAGCGGTTCGGGGCCGATATGATGTATACCGAATTCATCTCGGCCGACGGGCTGATCCGCGACGCCCGCAAATCGCTCGAAAAACTCAATATCGTTGACGAAGAGCGGCCGATTGGGATCCAGATTTACGGCAACGAGATCGGGCCGATGGTCGAGGCCGCTTTGGTGGCCGAGGCGGCACGACCGGAAGTGATAGACATCAATTTCGGCTGTCCGGTCAAAAAGATCGCGGGCCGGGGCGCAGGCTCCGGGATGATGCGCGACGTGCCGAAGATGGTGGAGATGACCAGCCGGATCGTGCAGGCGGTGAAGTTGCCGGTGACGGTCAAAACGCGGCTGGGCTGGGACGACGAATCGAAAAACATCGAGGAGATCGCCCTGCGTTTGCAGGACGTGGGCATCGAAGCGCTGACCATTCACGGACGCACGCGGGCGCAGATGTACCGCGGCGAGGCGGACTGGACGCTGATCGGGGCCGTGAAGAACAATCCGGCCATACACATTCCGATCATCGGCAACGGCGACATCACTTCCGGCGTGAAAGCGGCCGAAATGCGCGACCGGTATGGAGTGGACGGTTTGATGATCGGAAGGGCGACTTTCGGGCGGCCGTGGATCTTCCGCGAGGTGCGGCACTACCTGCAAACCGGCGAGGCGCTCCCCCAGCCGACGGTACAGGAGCGGGTGGAGCTGGCCAAGGAGCACCTGACCAAGTCGGTGGAGCTGAAGGGCGAGCGGACGGGAGTGCTGGAGCTGCGCCGCCACCTGAGCAGTTATTTCAAAGGATTGCCCGATTTCCGGGAGACGCGCGCCCGGCTGGTGACCGAACCGGAGGCTGAGGGGGTCGTGCGGATACTCGATTATATTTCAGAACGTTGGGGCGGTTGGGATGCCACCTCAACGGTTCCCCCTTCGGTTTACGAGCGGGAGTAGGGGCTGCGGGCCGGAGGGAAAGGCGAATTTTTTCGGAATTTTTTGCCGGATTTTTTGGAGGTAAAGGAAATTTGATTACTTTTGCATCGTCAAACGACAACGGGGACGGCCGGTTGGCGGGTGACGGAAAATATTCCTCGATAGCTCAGTTGGTTAGAGCACCTGACTGTTAATCAGGGGGTCCAAGGTTCAAGT
>JAJBVQ010000084.1 GCA_020859745.1 Rikenellaceae bacterium | reverse complement strand
GCAGGAGAACGACACCAGCACCAAGGTCAAGGCCATAAAGAAGACCCCGATCAAGCCCCCCTTGTCCGCTTTGGAATCGCTCTTGTTGACCAGTTTCGACGGCATCGTGATCTCGAAAGCCCCGAAGAACGAAGCGGCGAAGAGCATGAAGATCAGGAAGAACAGGATGTTCGGCAGCCAGTGCGTGGCCAGCCAGTTGAAGATGTCGGCCGTCACCGAGTCCCCGCCCACGAAATAGGTGATCAGGATAATCGCCGCAATGGGCAGCGTGTACAAAGCCACGATGGAGATCCCGTAGAAAGAGGCCATGATCCGCCCCTTGGCCTTGTTGTCGCTCCCTTTCATAAAGAAGCTCACCGTCATCGGCACCATCGGGAAGACGCACGGCGTCAGCAGCGCCGCAAAACCCCACAGGATTGCCTCGATAATGATGCTCCAGAAACTCTTGTTCTCGTTCTGCTGCAACCCCTCGAACGAAGCCTCGCCCGGCGCGGCCACGCTGTCCGCAGCGATGGCCGCGGCGCCTGTCGAATCCGGCATCACCATGATGGCGTCATCGGCCACCATTTCGCCCGTCGTGTCCGGCGTGGCGGGCACATTGTTGTCGGCGGCGGCCGGGGCCGCAGGGGTGATGGTCACCGTAAAATCCTCATCGGTCGGCGGGAGGCAGCTCTCGTCGTCGCAGGCCTGCCACTCGACATTCCCTTTAATCGTGATGGGTTTCCCGGCAGCCGCAAGCTGCGGCGACACCTTGAATTTCTGCACGAATTTGGCCGACTTGGCGAAGTAGCCGATCTCCATGCCGAAGATCTCATCCTGCACGCGGGTCGGTTTGGTCACCTGCACGATCCCGCTGTCGAGGGTCACCCCGGCCGGCAGGTCGAACGTGAAGGTCGTCGCATTGGGCCCCCCGTCGTACGGCCCTATGTCGTACATGTGCCAGGCCCCGCTGATCGTGGCGGTCATCTCCGCCTGCTGGCCCGAAGCGCCGAATTTCCAGCTCACCGGGTTCTCGACCTGCGCGGAAGCGCTTGCGATGCCGAAGGCTCCCAGCAGCAGGGTGGCGATCAAAAGTCTGAATTTCATAACGTTGCTTTAGAGTATGTGAAATTAGGGTATTGTCTTTTATTTGGCCGCGATCTTGGCCCACGAGTCCTTGAGCCCCACCGTGCGGTTGAACACCGGCACACAGCCCGCCGCCGACGGCGCCGTGTCGGCGCAGAAGTAGCCCAACCGTTCGAACTGGAATTTCTCGCCCGGCTGCGCCTCGCCCAAGGCCGGTTCGCACTGAGCCCGCACGACTTTCAGGGAATCCGGGTTCAGGTTATCGAGGAACGAGCCCCCTTCCGGCACGTCGTCGGGACTTTCGACCGCGAACAGCCGGTCGAAGAGCATCACGTCCGCCGGCACGGCGTGTTCGGCCGACACCCAGTGGATGATCCCTTTGACTTTGCGACCGTCGGACGAGCCGCCGCCCAGCGACAGCGGGTCGTACGTGCAGCGCAGCTCGATCACCTCGCCGGTGTCAGGGTCTTTGACAACTTCGTCGCATTTGACCAGGTAGCCGTAGCGCAGGCGCACCTCGCCGCCCGGCCTGAGCCGGAAGAATTTTTTCGGCGGCTCCTCCATAAAGTCGTCCCGCTCGATGTAGAGTTCGCGGCTGAACGGCACGCGCCGCGTGCCCGCCTCCGGATCTTCGGGATTGTTGACGCATTCGAGGTATTCGGTCTGCCCTTCCGGATAGTTGGTGATGACCACTTTCAGCGGGTTGAGCACCGCCATGCGCCGCTGCGCGGTCTTGTTCAGGTCTTCGCGCACGCACCATTCCAACAGCCCTAAGTCGATAATGTTGTCCCGCTTGGCCACCCCTACCTTCTCGGCGAACATGCGGATGGATTCCGGGGTATATCCTCGCCTGCGCAGCCCGCTGATGGTGGGCATCCGAGGATCGTCCCACCCCGTCACATGCCCCTCCTTGACCAGTTGCAGCAGCTTCCGCTTGCTCATCACGGTATAGGTCAGGTTCAGCCGCGCGAATTCATACTGGTGGCTCGGATAAATCCCCAGCTTCTCGATGAACCAGTCGTACAGCGGCCGGTGTACGTCGAATTCCAGTGTGCAGATCGAGTGCGTAATCTTTTCGATCGAGTCGCTCTCGCCGTGGGCGTAGTCGTACATGGGGTAAATACACCACTTACTCCCCGTGCGGTGGTGTTCGGTGTGAATGATGCGGTACATCAGCGGGTCGCGCAGCAGCATGTTCGGATGCCCCATATCGATCTTGGCCCGCAGCACCTTTTCCCCGTCCTTGTATTTCCCTTCGCGCATTTCGGCGAACAGCCGCAGGTTCTCTTCGACGCTGCGGTTACGGTAAGGCGAATCGGTGCCCGGCTGCGTCACCGTCCCGCGCCCGAGGCGGATCTCCTCCTGGTTCTGGTCGTCGACGTAGGCCAGGCCTTTCTGAATCAATTCGACCGCCCAATCGTACAGCTGTTCGAAGTAGTCTGAAGCGTAGTGCTCCTCGGCCCACTCGAACCCCAACCACCGGATGTCCTCCTTGATGGAGTCGACGTATTCCACATCTTCCTTCACGGGGTTGGTGTCGTCGAAGCGGAGGTTGCATTTTCCGCCGTATTTTTTGGCCAGCCCGAAGTTGAGGCAGATGGACTTGGCATGCCCGATATGCAGGTAGCCGTTGGGCTCCGGCGGAAACCGGGTCTGCACGCGGGGCTCGCCGCCGGCGATGGATTTCTCGATGATCTCTTCTATGAAATTCAGCTTTTCGGTGCTTTCCATTTTTCTCTCTACGTGTTTATCTATCATGCAAATATACTGCTTTTGTCACTACCCGTTGTATGGAACCGTACCTTTTCTGAAGAAAAGGTACCCAAAAGACTTTTGAGTCAGCTGCGCTACTCCTTAGGCTCCGCAATCACCCGTTTTGGGTTGTGGCAATGGGCCGCCCAATGTTATGAAGCCCTAAGCGGCCCATTGCTCACAGCCCAAAAGCAAGGGTAGTTACAGCCAAAGCATCCCAGGGGGATGCGCTCGGAAGTTTTTTTGGTTCTTTTTGTTCACAAAAAGAACAGTACCCTCCGATAGGGTAAAGGCAAAAGCCGTAGTTTTGCAAGGATATAAAAACCGGAAAAGAGATGAGAAAGACCACCATCGAATTGGAGAATATGGAATTTTACGCCTTCCACGGGCATTACGAAGAGGAACAGATTGTCGGCAACCGTTTCCGCGTAGACCTCAGTTTCGACGTGGACGGCGAGCAGGCCGCCCTGACCGACGAATTGGAAACTACCGTCAGCTACCTCGACGTGTACCAGTGCGTGCGCGAGCAGATGGAGATCAAATCCCACCTGCTGGAACACGTTTCGCGGCGCATCGCCGAAGCCCTTCGGGAGCGGTTCCCCGCCATCCTCGCCCTGCGGCTGAAAGTGTCCAAAATGGCCCCCCCGTTAGGCGGTCAGGTTGAGAAAGTTAGCGTGATCACAGAGAGATAATGAATTGACATGTAAGACATTAATTAATTGTTAATAAGTTTTTGAGGCAGTATATCCCGACATGGAAAAAGGGATTACCTTTGTATGAAATTCAAAATATCACAGTCCCTTAATACACACCATGCACGAACTCAAACAATACACCTACGAAGAGGCCGTGGCCGGCGCCCGCGACTACTTCGACGGCGACGAGCTGGCCGCCACCGTGTGGGTCACCAAGTACGCCCTGAAGGACTCGTTCGGGAAGATCTACGAAAAATCGCCCGAACAGATGCACGAGCGTATCGCCTCGGAGCTGGCGCGGATCGAGAAGAAATATCCCAACCCGATGACCAAGGCCGAGATACGCGAGCTGCTCGACGGTTTCAAATACGCCGTGCCGCAGGGAGGGCCGATGACCGGTATCGGCAACGACTTCCAGATCGCCTCGATCTCGAACTGCTTCGTGATCGGCCACGAGAAGCCGGCGGACTCGTACGGAGGCATCATCCGTATCGACGAAGAACAGGTGCAGCTGATGAAGCGGCGCGGGGGCGTGGGACACGACCTGTCGCATATCCGGCCGACAGGCTCGCCGGTGCTCAATTCCGCACTCACCTCTACGGGGATCGTGCCGTTTATGGAACGCTACTCCAACTCCACGCGCGAGGTGGCGCAGGACGGGCGCAGGGGGGCGCTGATGCTGTCGCTGTCGATCAAGCATCCCGACGCCGAGCGCTTTATCGACGCCAAACTGGAGCAGGGCAAGGTGACCGGGGCCAATGTCTCGATCAAGGTGGACGACGAGTTCATGCAGGCGGCCATCGACGGGAAACCATACAAACAGCAGTTCCCGATCGACTCCAAAAACCCGATGTTCTCGGGCGAGATCGACGCGGCGGCGCTGTGGAAAAAGATCGTGCACAACGCCTGGAAATCGGCCGAGCCGGGGGTGTTGTTCTGGGACACCATTATCCGCGAGTCGGTGCCGGACTGCTACGCCGACCTCGGTTTCCGGACCGTTTCGACCAATCCTTGCGGCGAGATCCCGCTCTGTCCTTATGACAGCTGCCGCTTGTTGGCGCTGAACCTGTACAACTACGTGGACAAGCCTTTCACCAAAGAGGCTAAGTTCGATACCGCCAAGTTCAAGAAGCATGTGCGCAAGGCGATGCGCATGATGGACGACATCATCGACATCGAGCTGGAGAAGGTCGAGGCGATCATCGAAAAGATCAGCAAAGACCCGGAAGACGCGGATATACGTCGGGTAGAGCGCGAACTGTGGGAAAAGATCCGCCGCAAAGCCACCATGGGGCGGCGCACCGGGCTGGGGATCACGGCCGAGGGCGATATGCTGGCGGCTTTGGGGCTGCAATACGGGACGGACAAGGCCACTGAGTTTGCGGCGGAATTGCAGAAAACGCTGGCGGTAGAGGCGTACCGCGCTTCGGTGGAGATGGCCGGGGAGCGCGGCGCGTTCGAGATGTACGACGCCAAACGGGAGGAGAAGAACCCGATGATCCTGCGCATCAAGGAGGCCGACCCGAAGCTGTACGACCTGATGGTCAAGCAGGGGCGGCGTAACGTCGCGATGCTGACCATCGCGCCGACGGGGACAACCTCCCTGATGACCCAGACCACGAGCGGTATCGAGCCGGTGTTCCTGCCGGTCTACAAACGGCGGCGCAAAGTCAATCCCAGCGACAAGAGTGTCAATGTGACCTTTGTGGACGAGGTGGGGGATTCGTGGGAGGAATACAACGTGTACCACCACCATTTCCTGACCTGGGTCAAGGTCAACAAGGGGCTGACCGACGAGCAGATCAAGAAGCTCTCCGACAAGGAGGTCGATAAGCTAGTGGCCGAATCGCCGTACCACAACGCCACCTCGAATGACATCGACTGGGTGGCCAAGGTCAAGATGCAGGGGGCGATGCAGAAATGGGTCGACCACTCCATCTCGGTGACGGTCAACCTGCCGAACGACGTGAGCGAGGCGCTGGTGGACGAAGTCTATAAGACGGCATGGAAATCGGGCTGCAAAGGCGTCACGGTATACCGCGACGGCAGCCGCGCCGGGGTGTTGGTCAAGAAAGACAAGAAGAAAGAGGAGGAGGACGGGATTCCGGCCAGCCGCCCGGTTTCGCTGGAGGCCGACGTCGTGCGGTTCAAGAACGGCCCGGAGGACTGGATCGCTTTCGTGGGGCTGTACAACCACAAACCGTATGAAATCTTCACCGGTAAGGTGGACGAGGACGCGCTCTATTTTCCGAAGACGATCAAGAAGGGGAACATCATCAAGGTGATCGAGAAGGACGGTTCCAAACGGTACGATTTCCAGTATAAGGATAAGTACGGCTACGTGAATACGGTGGGGGGCATCTCGCGCCTGTTCGACGAGGAGTTCTGGAACTATGCCAAACTGATCTCGGGGGTGCTGCGTACTGGGATGCCGCCGATCGACGTGGTGAACCTGGTGTCGTCGCTGCGACTGGACAGCGATACGATCAACACGTGGAAAAACGGCGTGGCGCGGGCGCTGCACAAGTATATCCCGAACGGGACGAAGCCGAAGGGGGGCAAGAAGTGCCCGGAGTGCGGACAGGAGGCGCTGGTTTATCAGGAGGGTTGTCTGGTCTGCACCAACTGCGGCCACTCGAAGTGCGGTTGATCCTCGACTGCACCGTATAAACCACATCGGCCTGCCGGATTATTCCGGCAGGCCGATGCGGTTTATATCTATCCTTTCTTTGTGTTGGGGTCTATTGTTAGACCGGTAAGCAAACAACATGTCAGGTTTGCGGCGACGAGCGGAGCGAGTCACGCAGGCCGACCGACCCAGTGGTCGAGAGCGGCCATCCGACCCTCGAAGCCGGAACGACAACACCCAGGGCAACTGCCCTGGGCGTGCAACTTGGAGTAATTACAATCCATTCGGAGTGCCCGAAGGCATCGTTGGCGCCGGCTTAAGCGTGTGATTTGACGGCTCCCGCAGCACTCCGGCTTGTTTAGCTTGCACTAAACGAAGCCGAATTGCCCTCTAAACAAGCGGGACTTTCGACAAACGGGAGGGTACTGCTCCGGCATTGCCGCGGGCACACCGTGACGGTTGTAACTGCCTCATACATAGAGATTATTGAGGTCAGATCCTGCTTGCGGGTTCTGGCGAGGTAGCACGAGGAAAACCAAAGGTCAACGCGAAGCCAACAAAACAGCAGTACCCTCAAACATAAAGAATGAGGGTACTGAAAAAAGCGACCGGTTATTTATTGCCGCGTCACCGGTTTGAGTACGAAGTCGAACTTATAGTCCCCGTACGGCAGCAGGTACTGCGGAAGCGGCCACGCTCCCCAACTGTTCTCGCAGCCCAGTCCCATCTGGCGCGACGCGATATTCAGCGTCACGAAATCCCGCTTCACTAGCGAACCCGAATGCCGTTGATCTTTGCTCGGCCCGTCGTCCAGGTCGTCCATCGCGTACGGCAGCGCCGATGCCTCGAACGGCGCGTCCGACTCGATCAGGAAACCGATCCCGTCCGGATTCGTCAGTTTCCACCACCGCAGGTCGCTCTTGTTGCCGCTCTCCTGCGGGCGGATGTAGCCCCAGTACTGGTCGTCCACCGACTGCGCATAGCGGCCGATCTTCGCCGCCCCCTGACGGTCGATATAATTCTCCACCGGCCCGCGCCCGTAGAAATCAATCGTGCGGAACGCCTCCGGCATCGTCAGCTCCATCCCGAAACGGAACAGGTGCGGCATCTTCTCCTTCGTCGGATCCGTGGTCAGCTTCTGGCTCACCCCGATCTCGCCCGCGCCGTTAATCGTGTAGTCGATAGTCAGGGTCGCGAACAGCTTCGGCAGCTCGAACACGCTGGTCACCACGATATTTCCGTCCGCCAGCGTCGAATCCTTGATCGACTTGAGCTTCATCTCCGGATTTTTCCACAGCGCAAAGCGGTTTTGCTGTCCCGCCCCCATATCGTTGTCGGTCGGCGCGCGCCAGAACATCGGCCGCAGCGTATGGCCCGTTTCGACCATGTCCAGACCGTCCAACGTGTAGTCCGTCATCAGCCCCGTCCAGCGGTTGAAGTAGATCTTATTGTCGCCCGCCACCACGACGATAGCCCGCGTGTTCGGCTCGATGCGCGGCGCCGCTTTCGTAGCCGCCACGGTAGCGCCCCACGCCCCGTACGGACGAACCTCCATCTGGTCGTAAGCCACGACCGTGCCCGCCGGCAGAATCCCGTCCTGAGTTTTGAGCAGGTATTTCACATCCAGCAACAGCTCGCCCGTCGCATTCGCCGGCACAGCATACCCCGGCAATGCGATCTGTGCGCGCTGCTGCGGCTCCACGTTCAGGTCGGTGACCGTACCCTGCCGCACAACAGTCCCGTTGTCCTTGAGCTGCCACACCATATAGTAGCGCGACAGGTCGATAAAGAAGTTCTCGTTGTAGACCTCCACGATCCCCTTTTGCAAATCGACCGGCGCAGTCAGGATCGACCGCTGCACGAATCCCGCCTCGTACATATGCGGGTTCGGCTGCCGGTCCGGATTTATCAGGCCGTTGCTGTTGAAGTTGTTGTCCGAAACGGTGTACTTCCCGTAATCCCCGCCATAGGTATAGATCATATTCCCGTCCTTGTCGTACCCGCGCAGGGCTTGGTCCACGAAGTCCCAGATAAAGCCCCCCTGGAGGTTCGGATACTTGCGGATCACCTCCCAGTACTCCTTGAAGCCGCCCAGCGAATTGCCCATCGCATGGGCATATTCGCACAGGATCACCGGCCGGCCGTCCACCCGCTCGTCGAGGTTCTGCCCCAGCCGCTCCATCTCGCGCACCCCGGTGTACATCGGACACCAGATGTCGCTGTAATGCGGCGCTTTGGCGTCCCAGATCGCCCGTTCGTATTGTACCGGCCGCGTCGGGTCATACTCTTTGATCCACTTGTATTCCTCGCGGAAGTTATGGCCGTCGCCCGACTCGTTGCCCAGCGACCAGAAGATCACCGAGGGGTGGTTCTTGTCGCGGATCGCCATGCGCGAGCCGCGCTCGACATGCGCCTTCTCGAACCGCAGGTCGCTGCCCAGGTTCTCCTTGCCGTAGCCCATCCCGTGCGCCTCCACATTCGCTTCATCCACCAGGTAGATGCCGTACTTGTCGCACAGTTCGTACCAGTACGGGTCGTTCGGGTAGTGGGACGTCCGCACTGCGTTGAAGTTGAATTTCTTGAGGATCTCGATGTCTTTGAGCATCGTTTCGCGCGGCACATGGTACCCATAAGTCGGGTCCATCTCATGCCGGTCAGCTCCCTTGAACAGCACCGGCTGCCCGTTGACCAGCACCTGTGAATTTTTCAGTTCGATCTTGCGGAAGCCGACGTTCAGCGGGATATACTCCTGCGAAACCGCCTTGCCGCCGCCGTTATCGACCGTAACCAGCAATTTATAGAGGTTCGGCACCTCGGCGCTCCATTTCAGCGGGTCGGCCACCGGGATATCCAGTTTCACCGCGCCGCCCTTGCCCGGCTTGATGCCCTGTTCCGAAACGACGGTTTTGCCCGACGGATCTGTCAGCGTAACGTTTACAGTAGTTGCCCCCGTTGCATTTACAACATTGGCATCCACCTTTAAAGAGGCATCCTTATACGCCGCGTCGAGGTCGGTCACCACACGGATATCTCCTAACCGGGTTTGCGGCCGGGCGTACATATAGACGTCCCGCGCCACGCCGCTCAAACGCCAGAAGTCCTGATCCTCCAGCCAGCTGCCGTCGCTCCAGCGGAATACCTGGAAAGCGATCTTGTTCTCCTGCCCCGGCACCAAGTATTTCGTCAGGTCGAACTCCGCTCCCAGCTTGCTGTCCTCGCTGTAGCCCACGAATTTACCGTTCACCCACAGGTACAGGTTCGAGGTCACGGAACCGAAATGAATATAGATGGCGTCGCCCTTCCAATCCGCCGGCACGCGCACCTCGCGGATATAGGAGCCCACGTAGTTGTCCTGCGACGGAATGTGCGGCGGCTTGGGCCGCTCGATGTTGCTCCACGGGTATCCCGGATTGATATACACGGCATCCCCATATCCATTGACCTGCCAGATCCCCGGCACCGGGATGGTCTTCCACCCGGCGGAGTTGTAGTCGGTCTTGTAAAAGTCTGTGGGCCGCTGGTCGGCGTTTTCGACAAAGAAGAATTTCCACTTGCCGTTCAGCGAAAGGTAGCGGTCGGACTGTTCCGGCACGCCTTGCGCTGCTTTGTCGGCGGTCTCGTAAGCGAAATAAGAGGCCCGCCTCGGTGCGCGGTGGATCTCGTGTGCCGCAGGGTCTTGCCCCTCGGTGAAAGTCTGGGCCGTGGCCGCGCCGCCGGCGCGCAGTGCTCCCA
>JAJBVQ010000010.1 GCA_020859745.1 Rikenellaceae bacterium | reverse complement strand
CTTCTCGTTCGGTACCAACGACCTCACGCAGATGACCCTCGGGTTCTCGCGCGACGACATCGGGAAATTCCTGCCGGAATACCTCAAGAAAGGTATCCTGAAGCAAGACCCGTTCCAGATCCTCGACGTCAAAGGGGTAGGGCAGCTCATCCGCGAGGCTGTGTTCAAAGGACGCGGCGTGCGTGAAGACCTGAAATGCGGTATTTGCGGCGAGCACGGCGGCGAGCCCAGCTCGGTGGAATTCTGTCATTATGCAGGCTTGAATTATGTGTCCTGCTCACCGTTCCGCGTGCCGATCGCCAGACTTGCTGCGGCCCACGCTGCTTTGAAACAGGAAAAGTAATGACCCTTCGGCTTTCTCGGTAAAGCCGTTTTATAACGAAGTCCGGGACTATGCACATTGTGCATAGTCCCGGACTTTTGTATTGCATTTGTGCGATAAAAGTCATAACTTGTCCACACCCATAAGATTTCCCCGGAAATGAAACAATCGCTTCTCCTGTTCCTCCTCCCCTTCGCCGTTTCGGTCGCCTCCGCACAGCTCACCCCCGAGCGCGGCGACAAATTCCTTAAGCGGATCGAAAACAACTACTCCAGTGGGGACATCTATGTCGAAGCCGACGGCAGCCGGCACGGCGACTACAACTTTGGCAGCAAAGGCCCGGTCGAGCGGCTTTTCTTCGGCGACTTCAACGCCCCCGTCGAATACTTCCTCGACCCCTCGTTCGAAGCCTCGCGGGAGGGCGCCATCGGGTTTCGCGTTTACCCCGATTCGGCCGGGCGTCAGATACTCGAAGTGAAATATATCCCGAATTACGAGGAGGCCTACCGCCAGTTGGAAAAAGAATATCCGACCATCGGCATTCCCGCCGCCGAATATTTCACAACCCCCGAAGCCCGGCGCGATTCCATCGCCGCACATAACCGGGTCATGATCTCCAAATTCTACGAAGAGCTCCCCAAATGCTTCCGCATAGCCTCGAAAAAGATATACATCGGCGACACCCTCGCCATCCGGCTCTACGACCGTATCATGCAGGCCGTTCGCGACTACGCCAGTCCCGGAAAACCCATGCGAAGTACCGACGGGGAATCCGTCACCTTCCGGTGCGTAGTCGGCCACGACCTCTGGACCTTGGCCATTCAGAGTCCCGGGGGCGGGATGGATAAACTGTCTTCACTTTGTAAACGGATTATTTCCGACGTACGGGGCGGCAGTCTCGACGAAAACGCATGCCTCCGGCAACTCGGCGACTAACAGATCCACGTACGTCATGGCACCTCCGGTTCGGATATACCTCACCTTCTGCCGTCCCTTCGCAGCCGCCCTGCTGGCCCTGACCGGTTTTCTCGGCTATGTGGCGTGGTGCGCGAAAGACGGCATCTGGCACCCCCTCCTGTGGTTCAAGATCCTTACCACGCTTCTGGTCGTCTATGTCGCCGACCGGCTGAAACATGCCGAATACCCCTACTATGCCAACCTCGGCATATCGAAAGCCCGGTTGTGGATACCTGTGATTCTGGCCGACATGCTCCTGTTCGGCCTGGTAATGACCGTGGCAACCCTCACCCCTTACGTACAGCTATGGCCGGACACAGATTAGAGATAGACAGCGCCCGCTGCGCGTACGGCACGCGGATCATCCTGAAAGGCGCTTACGCGCGCATCGAGGGCGGTGAAGTCGTCGCGCTCGTCGGGTTGAATGGCAGCGGAAAAAGCACCCTGATGCAGATGCTCTTCGGGACCTTGCGCGGCGAATACAAACACATTCGTTACAACGACCGGCCCTGTCCCGCCCCCTGTATGCAGCCCGGCGTCGTCCGTTACCTCCCCCAGCATCCCTTCGTGCCGTCCCATATGAGCCCGCGATCCGCCTTTGCCCACTACGGCGCCGACACGGGGCCATTCCTGGGCGACTTTCCTGAATTCGCATCCCGTATGGGGCAGCGAATGGGGAGATTTTCCGGCGGCGAGCGCCGTTTGATCGAGATAAACCTCGTCTTGCGCTCCGCCTGCCGGTTCGTTTTGCTTGACGAGCCCTTCGCCGAACTGATGCCTCTCCATTCCACACGGATCCGCTCCCTGATCCGGGACGAAGCCCGTTTCAGGGGGAAAGGTATATTGTTGGCCGACCATCGCTTTCGCGAGAGCCTCGGCATCAGCGACCGGGCCTATGTCCTGCGCGATGGGGGTGTGACCGAAGTCACGTCCGTAGCGGGATTGGCCCGTCAGTTGGAAGACAACCCGATCTGGCTCTCCACCGGGCTCCCGCTGCCCAGGTAATCCAACCATCCCCCACCGGACAAGCGCCCCTCAGAACTCCCGGCGGCAATCCTCGCAATAGTAATTCGGCCGCACCTTTCCCGGCGGCGACATCGTCAGCGTCGCCAGCGCCAGCCAGAACACCTTAGCCCACCTGCGCCGCCCCTTGAGGCCCAGCGACACATGCTCCGAGCCGCAGTGCGGGCACACCTTCCCCTTTGCAGCCAAGCCTTCCTCCGACGATGGAGCCAATAACGTCATCGCCGCCTCGTAATTCTCGTCCGCCACCGCCAGCCTCACCCAGCGATCCTGCGGTGTGCCCCACGGCATCACGTCATTCACATACTCGTTGGTCAGGCACGCCTCGATGCCCGCATCCTCCAGCCGGCCCTTGGCCAGCGAAGCCTCGAAAGAATCCGGATAAACGCCCACGATTTTCATAACCCAGAGAATTTGGTACACACGAAAGATAGGAAATTTGGCGGCCGAATGCAACACATGTGGTACCAAACTTGATATATATCCCGTCAAAACAGCTATCCTATGGAAAACCCGCTTCAATTGGTCGACAACACCGAACAGCACCAATACGAATTCAGCATCGGCGACCCGCCGCCCCGCATCGAATATATAATTTCGAAAAGCGGCCTGATCTATCTGACCCACACTGAAGTCCCGCCCGAGATGGAAGGGCAGGGCGTCGCCTCCGAACTGGTGCTCGCCGCGCTCAGGGACATCGACCGGCGCGGCATGAAGCTCGTCCCCATGTGTCCATACGTCGCCGCGTACATCCGGCGGCATCCCGAGTGGAAGCGCCTGGTCGCCGACGGCTTCGGCGTCTGACCTTTAAAAGAACGTTTTATGAAACAGCATGAATACAGCAACGGCGAACTGGTCGTTATCTGGACACCCGAGAAGTGCATCCATTCGGGTATCTGCGTCCGCACCCTGCCCGCCGTTTACAAGCCCGGCGACCGGCCGTGGGTGCACGTCGAAAACGCAACGACCGCCGAATTGATCGACCAGATCCGCCGGTGCCCCTCCGGCGCACTCAGCTACCGCATGGAAAAGTAATCATTACCGCCCTCTATGAAGCCGTCCCCGGAAAGCGCTTTCCGGGGACGGCTCTTTTATGCCAGAATATCAGTACGTTACTAAAATACATGTAAAATAAAGTAATCTATATGTAAAGTTTATTTGTCAATTTGAAAAGTAGTATTTACATTTGCGATGAGTAATAACCTAAAACTCATCGTTATGAAAACAAGGGATTATCTGCTGCCTTACCGGTTTAAGATCGTCGGTGCAGCGCTGCTGGCCGCCACCGCCGTATTCGGACTGTTCGTCGTCAACCTCGGCGGCGTTCTCGTTTCGGCCCGGGTGCCCGGCCTTGTCGGCCGGTTCGGCATCCCCGGACTCGACCACGGCCCGGCGTATGAATTCGTCTGCCGTCAGACCGACCTCGACGTGACGCTGCTGGTCTTCGGCTTTATGCTGGGCCTGCTGCTGGTCGCCCTCTCCCGTGAGAAGATCGAGGACGAGTGCATGGCGGTTATCCGCGCCAAAGCCTTTTCGCTCGCTCTTTGGGTCAGCGGAGTCGTGCTGCTCCTTTGTACCCTGTTCACCTACGACGTAGTCTACCTGAATGTGATGATCGGCAACCTGTTCGCCTTTCCGGCCATCTTTATCGTGATCCAGCGGGTGCTGGTCTTTCGCTTCAAAAAACAGAACAGCCATGAAGAATAGGATCCGGGTCGGGCGGGCCGAGCTCCGCATGACTCAGCAGCAGCTCGCGGAGGCCGTGGGAGTCAGCCGCCAGACCATCAACGCCATCGAGGCGGGCCGCTTCGTCCCCTCCACCGTGCTGGCCCTGAAGATCGCCCGCGTTTTCGGGCGGAGGGTCGAGGAGATCTTCTCCCTAGAGGAGACGGACTGACGTGACGGGAGTCGAAAAAAACGGGTGTAACGTTTTTGCGTTACACCCGTTTCCATTTTTTTTTGTGACACCGACAGGACTCAAACCTGTAACCTGTTGATCCGTAGTCAACTGCTCTATTCAATTAAGCTACGGTGCCGTTCCGCATTCCCAGCCTTCCGGCCCCGGATGCGTTGCAAAAGTAATCAATTCCCCGCTTTTCCCCAAATCCTCCGGTTATTTTTGTGCCGATTCGTTCCGCCGCACAGTTGTACGATTATAGGGATACATTCCCGGAGCCTGTGGTGCCTTCGGGCTCTCGCGAAATAGCAGGCACTTGTGCCCACGCCGCTCGAGCGAAGCTAGGCATCGCTCGAATTTAACCGTGGGGTTAATTACCGTAATTATGTATGGTCGATACCCAGTCGGCGAACAGAGTGAGCCGTGCGGGCCGGACGCCTCCCCCCGGGAGGCCCGCCACCCTCGTAAACTCGGAGCAGGCTCCCGGGCGCCCGTCCGCCCGACGGCCCGGATCGCTGTCGCAGCCCCCGTTCGATTCCTAACCGGCAGGCCGGCAAAAAGTGTAACCTGTCCGACTTTATAGCCGACGCCGTAATCGGGTATTAAAGTCCCGACAGTTTTTTGATCTCGTTGAGTTTGTTCAGCGCCTCGATCGGCGTCAGGGAATTGATGTCCAGCCCCCGGATCTGGTCCCGGATCTCCTTGAGCACCGGGTCGTCCAGCTGGAAAAAGCTCAGTTGCATTCCCCCCTCGCCCGAAGAGCCCGAAGGCGAGCCGGATGAAGCGCCCCTCCGCGAGCCCTTGCCATGCCCCCCGCCAGACGTAGAAGACGCCGAAGCCATATCCGGCGCATCCGCCGCCGCCGAGCCGTTGCGCCGTTGCCGCTCCAGGTCCTCCAGCACCGCCTTCGCCCGGTCGATGACCCTCGGCGGCATCCCCGCCATCTTCGCCACATGGATACCGAACGAATGCTCCGTCCCGCCCGGCACCAGCTTCCGTAAGAAGATCACCCGCTTGTCTACCTCCCTGACCTGCACATTGAAATTCTTGATTCGCCCAAACCGCGACTCCATCTCGTTCAGCTCGTGGTAGTGCGTCGCGAACAGCGTCTTCGCCTTACCCGCCGGGTGCTCGTGCAGATACTCCACCATCGCCCACGCGATCGAGATGCCGTCGTAGGTGCTCGTCCCACGCCCGATCTCGTCCAAAAGCACTAGGCTCCGTCCCGAAATGTTGTTGAGGATATTGGCCGACTCCAGCATCTCCACCATGAACGTCGACTCCCCCTGCGAGATATTGTCCGACGCCCCCACCCGCGTGAAAATACGGTCCACCAGCCCTATGCGCGCCGATGACGCCGGCACGAAACAGCCCACCTGCGCCAACAGCACGATCAAGGCCGTCTGCCGAAGCAAAGCCGACTTACCCGCCATATTCGGCCCCGTGATAATGATGATCTGCTGCGACGAAGAGTCCAGATACAAGTCATTCGGAATATACGGCTCCCCGATCGGCAGCCGCTGCTCGATCACTGGGTGCCGCCCGTCCTTGACCTCCAGCACATCGTCGTCCGCGATCTCCGGACGGCAGTAATTGTGCTCGATCGCCACATGCGCGAACGACTGGAGGCAGTCCAGCTCCGCCACCGCCATCGCATTGCCCTGGATCTGCGCCACCATCGGCTGTAAAGAGTTCACCAGCTCTGTGTAGAGCCGCACCTCGATCGCATTGATCTTGTCCTCCGCCCCCAGGATCTGGTCCTCGTACTGCTTCAATTCTTCGGTAATATACCGCTCCGCATTGACCAGCGTCTGCTTGCGTATCCATCCCTCCGGCACCTTGTCCCGGTGCGCATTCCGCACCTCGATATAATAGCCGAATACATTGTTGTAGCTGATCTTAAGCGGGATCCCCGCCGCCTCGCTCTCCCGCTGCTGAAGGGCCAGCAGGTAATCCTTCCCCCCCGTCGCAATGTCCCGCAGGCGGTCCAGTTCCCCGTCCACACCGAACGCGATCACCGGCCCCCTGCCCGGGATCAGCGCCGGTTCCGGCAGGATATACTTCTCCACCGCCAATCGTGCCGCCGAGCAGTCCGCGAACCGCTCCGCGAACTTCCGCAGTTCCGCGTTCGGACTCTCCGCGCAGAACGTGCGAATCCGTTCCGCCGCCGCAAGCCCCTTCGCTAATTGTACTAATTCCCGCGGATTGACACGCCCCACCGCGATCTTCGAGACGATCCGCTCCAGGTCGCCGATCCCTCCCAGCTCCGCCGCCAGCGCATCCCGCAGCTTCACGTCCCGCATCAGGTGCCCCACCACCTCCAGCCGCGCGTCGATGGCCGCTTTATCCTTCAAAGGCAGCGAGATCCACCGCCGCAGCAAGCGCGCCCCCATCGGCGAGAGCGTCTGGTCTATCACGTCGGTTAAAGAAGTCCCGTTCTCGCTGAGCGGGTGGAATAGTTCGAGGTTGCGGATCGAAAAGCGGTCGATCCAGACATACTTGTCTTGGTCCAGCCGCGAAATCCCCCGCACATGCGATAAATCCTTATGCTCCGTGTATTCGAGGTAGTAGATCACCGCCCCCGCCGCGCTTACCGCCAGCGGCAGCAGGTCGATCCCGAACCCCTTGAGCGAAGTCACGTCGAACTGCTTGAGCAGCTTCTCGCGGTTGCTCTCGTAGTTGAACGCCCATTCGTCCAGCTTGTAGGTATAGTAGCGGTCGCCGAACGCGTGGCGGAACTCCGACTCCTCCCCCTTTTTGAACACCACCTCCTTCGGCATCAGGTTCGCCAGCAGCTTGTCGATATAGTCCAGCGACCCCTCCGCCGCGTAGAACTCGCCCGTCGAGATGTCGATGAACGCCACCCCCGCGCGCCCTTTCTGTCCCAGCGCCACGCTGGCCAGATAGGTGTTCTCCTTGTGGTCTAAGATGTTGTCGTCGAACGTGATACCCGGGGTGACCAGTTCCGTAACACCTCGTTTTACGATGCCTTTGGCCTGTTTCGGGTCTTCCAGCTGCTCGCACACCGCCACCCGCTGCCCTGCCCGCACCAGTTTCGGCAGGTAGACGTCCAGGGCATGGTACGGAAATCCCGCCAGCTCCACGCTCGCCGCCGATCCGTTGGCCCGTTTGGTCAGCGTGATGCCCAGGATGCCGCTGGCCGTGACCGCGTCCGGCCCGAAGGTTTCGTAGAAGTCGCCCGCCCGGAACAACAGGATCGCGTCCGGGTGCTGCGCCTTGATGGAGTAGTACTGCTTCATCAGCGGCGTAAGCGCGTATTTTTTCTCCGTCTCTTTATCTTGTATTTCCTTGCCGGCCATAGTTTCTGCGAATCTGGTTCACAAATATACGCCAAAAAACGGAAACCGGCCGGATCGCCGTTTTGAGTTTTTCGGGATATTTTTTATATTTATAGCGTTATTTTAAGTTATTTGTACATGATGAACTATAACTTGGCGCCCCGCCGTTTGCCACCGGGAGGAACAATTGAGAAGCCTGCGATACATGAGCGGAAATTGCCGGACTCAACTCCGCGGCCTTTGCCGAAGACTAAAGAACTTCCCGTGCTGAAAAAAGGCGGCGCGATTCCGTCTAAAAAATCGAAATGATGGCAGGGGGAAACTGTCAGGGGGAAACCGTCGAATCACGCTTTGAAGAGTATAATTAATTTTTTGTCAAATACACGACCCGTTGTTCCGATATCTGCCGCAAGATCGTTTTTGCCCTATTTGTCGTAGTTTGGAGTCTGGCTTATCACGACGGTGCATTCCTTTTTACGATACCCCTGTGGAGTGCAATGATCGGACTTGTGCTGTATCTGGGCTTTGATATAGGTCAATACCTGTACACCTCCCTCGGCCAATGGCATAGGTATACCCAGCTGGAAAACGACTACAATGTTTTAAAGGAGCAAGGGAAGGAAGATTATGCCGAGGAAAACGAACCTTTCCTTGATAGCGACGACCAGCAATGCAACCGGATTGCCAGAAGAGGCTTTAACCTCTTTAAAGCCAAAATGGTCACATTGCTGATCGCCGTCGTATGCTTGTTTATTTCGATCATCGTGAAATGGCGGGAGCAGTCCGCGGATAAAGTTCCGAACCCGACCGAACAAATCATTAGTTACAACAGTTAGATCAGCTCATACCGCTGGTTCCTGAGCGCCGGCGTGAAGCCCGCCGCCCGGATCGCCTCCTGCATCCGCGAGGCGTCGATCGTCGTGCGGCCACTGAAATCCGTCGCGCTCACCACATTCTCCTCGATCATGATCGAGCCCATGTCGTTCGCTCCCCCGTGCAGCGCCATCTGGCCCGCCGCGAGGCCCGTGGTCAGCCACGACGCCTGAATGTTCGGGATGTTGTTGAGCACCAGCCTGCTCACCGCCACCATCCGTAAAAACTCCGCCATATCAGCTCCGCCTGATAATCCCTCCTCGCTTTCCAATACCGTTCCCCGCCCTTGGTACGGCCACGCGATGAACGCCAGAAAGCCCGGCGCGGTCTCCGGTTTTAAAGATTGTAAATCCCTGATTTTTAGTAGATGTAAAATGCGGTGCTCCGGTTTCTCCACATGGCCGTACATCATCGTCGCCGACGTATACAGCCCCATCCGGTGCGCCACCCGCATCACCTCCAGCCACGTGTCCGCCGAGCACTTCCCCGGCGAAATGCGCTTGCGGATGTCGTTGTCCAGAATCTCCGCCCCCGCCCCCGGCAGCGAGTCCAGCCCCGCTTTTTGCAACCGTTCCAGCACCGTCCGGAACCCTTCAGCGTCGGCCCCGAGGCCGGAGATGCGCGCGATGTGCGCGATCTCCGGCGGCCCCAGCGCGTGCAGCTTCACGTTCGGGAACTCGCTCTTCAAAGTCGAGAAAAGATTCTCATACCACGCCAGGTCGAGGCGAGGGTGCAATCCCCCCTGCAACAACAGCTGTTCGCCCCCCAATGCCAGCATCTCGTCGATTTTCCGGCGGTATTCGTCCATCGAGGTGATATAGGCCCGCTCCTTGTCCGCCAGCCGGCAGTGGAAACTGCAAAACTTGCAGCCGCTCACGCACACGTTCGTGATATTCACGTTGCGGTCGATCTGCCACGTCACCACCTCGCCCGGGTGCAGGCGGCGGCGCACCGCGTCCGCCGCCGCCATTAGTTCCGCCAGCGGCGCGTCGTTCCACAGCGACACCGCCTCGCGGAACGAAAGCGCTTCGCCCGCCAGCGCCTTGGCGTAAGAGTCGGATAAAGTCATTGGAAATAGGTTTTAGAGGAACAAAGATACGTAAAAAATAAGCGACATGGCCCGTTGTGGCTAACCTGTACCGAAAGGTGCAGAATTGCTGTCCAGAGCCTGAAATGTGGAAATGAGTAGCTGCCATTCGTCAGAATGGCGCAGCCCGAAGCCACCCCCGGCGGAGGGCTGCAACCGACGCTGCCGTGAGGGCCATGCAAGCTTGCTTACATGGCCGAACGGCGAGGAGGAAAACGAGCGAAGCGAAGTTAACTCGCGATGCTCGTTTTGCCTCCGCTGGCTCCGGGCAGCGAACGAAGGAGGTAGCATTTCTATTCATGGGGCGGCCCGAGACGAACGAGCGACAGACGGGTTTTTCATGCCAATGGCGCCCCCCTGCCGCCAAGCGGCTTTGGCGCTTCGCCCTATGGTTGCTGCCCGAACAGAGGGTAGTTACAGCCAGCAAGACAGGCAACGCCTGCGCGTCAGCG
>JAJBVQ010000003.1 GCA_020859745.1 Rikenellaceae bacterium | reverse complement strand
TTTTAAGATATTAGTCGGCCGGCTATTTTATTTAATATTAATCTTTAAAATTTAAGAGTTATGTTTTATCATTCGAAAGAACTTCAGTTCAACGCGCGGGTGTCTAAACCCGATCCGCGTTTCGCCCGTTTGCTGCTCGAACAGTTCGGCGGCGGTAACGGCGAGCTCAAAGCAGCCATGCAGTATTTCGTTCAGGCATTCTCCTGCCACAATCCATATCCCGACAAATACGATATGCTGATGGATATCGCGACGGAGGAGTTGGGGCATCTCGAAATTGTAGGGGCCACTATCCAGATGCTCCTCGCAGGGGTGAACGGCGCATTGAAAGACGCTGCCGAAAAGGACGGTGTTTTTCCCGAAGGATTCACGAAAGACGATTTCATCCACCAGGCGTTTTCGATCAATCCGCAGTTCGGTGTGCTGACAGGCGGCGGGCCGCGGCTGACCGACAGCAACGGGGTGCCCTGGCAGGGTTCATACGTAAACGCCAACGGCGACGTGACCGTCGATTTCCGTTCGAATATCGCCGCCGAATCGCGGGCAAAGATCGTTTACGAATACCTGATGAAGTTCACCGACGATCCATACGTGTTGGAAACGCTTAATTTCCTGATGACGCGTGAAGTCGCCCATTTCCAGCAGTTCGAAGCCGCTTTGGGCACGGTCAAACCCAATTTCCCTCCGGGAGTATTGCAGAGCGATCCGCGTTACAGCAACCTCTATTACAACAGCTCGTGCGGCGAGGATGCCCGCGGCCCGTGGAACGAGGGTACGAGCATCGGATTCGGCGAGGAGTGGCAGTATATCGAAGATCCCCTGGAGCATGTGCTCGCTACCGAGGGCTTGACCGATATCGAACCCAAAGGTACCGACCGGACGACCTCTTCGATGCATAAAGCTGATAAACAACTGAGCAAGGAGCGCAGCACTGAGGTGAAGAGTTCCATGCCGGAGAAAGACCTGCAATGGAGCGTTTACAGCAAACCGATGCCGAAAAAGTAAACGGTCATCCCCTTGCATGTTACGAATGCCCCGATATCCGTATCGGGGCATTTCTTATTCTGTGGTGCGGTAATCAGGTAATGAAAAGTTCGTTTTTGGCAGCCGGACGAATTGCCTACCTTTGTAAGACTACTACATAAACCCACGAACATGAGATTTACCCCACGTATCGCCGGCGCCGTTGCCGCGTTGGCGATGACCGGCATTTCGTCCGTTTCCCCGGCCCAGACTCCGGCAACTTCCGAAGCGCTTCCTAAAGGGATGCGACTGGTCTGGGCGGACGAATTCGACGGCCCGGAACTGGATCGCTCGAAATGGTCCTCTAACTACTATTCTCAGCTTAATTTCCTGAACAAGGACAATTTCGAAGCCTTCCGGAAAGACAGCCTGCCGCAGCCCTATATGGAGTTTACCGGCAGTTCGGTTATCCTGAAAGTCGATGACTGCCGTCCGGAAACTCCTTTCTGGGCCAGCGGGCGCAAGATCTCGTCCATCCAGACTTACGACTGGAACAGCGGTTGGAACGGGATGCCCGATAATATCGGCGGTTATTTCGAAACCCGTATCCGCCGCAGTGCGGCCAAGGGTACGAAAGGGCTGAACACCGCATTTTGGTTCGATTCCCCCGGCCCGGACTCGCGTTATTATATCGAAGCCGGAAATATTATAGACGGCGTAAAGGGCTGGCGTCCTCGGGGGCAGGTTTTCGAGATCGACCTGTGCGAATACCTCAACACAGAGATCGTGCTGCACGGCAATGTCGCTCCCGACGGAGAGTTTCAGGGCAATATCGGGCACTTCGTTATCCCCGGCGACTACCGGGACAAATGGGTGACCCACGGCATGCTGTGGACGCCGAGGGGGTTGAAATTCTATATCGACGGCAAGCTGGTCGCCGAGTCCTGGGACCCGAACGACATTAAATCGCCGAACCATGCGATGGTGATGTTTTTCGGGGCTTACGGTTATGATGGTATGGCCAGCGTCGAAGTGGATTACGCGCGGCATTACCAATGGACGCTGGAAGAGGGGAACGAATTGCCGAACGGCGGGTTCGAATATGCCGGAGCCTTGTTCCCGTGGGAAGGTGACGGAAAAGTGACCAGCGAGGCTGCGCGTACGGGGGCATACGGCCTTCGGGTGCAGCCCGGGGAATCGGTTTGCCAGTACGTATATGTCGATCCGTCCTGCGACTATGAAGTGTCGTTTTACGGCAAAGGCCGGCAGGGACGTTTAGACGTCGAAGCGGCCTGTATGCGCCCGGTTTCGGGCGAAGTCCTGCCGGAAGGTTCCGATTCCGTGAATTTCCGGTTGGATGGCAGGTTCCGCAGGCACAGCCTGCAAATAATGACTCCGGCCGATCATCCGGGGCATAAGGCGACGGTGCGCATCACCTTGACCAACCGGGGAAACGCGCCCGTCGCTGTCGATGATATTGTGCTTTCGAAACGTTAAAAGACTTTCGGCTAAGTGAAAAATGATCAATGAAGCGCCTGTCAGGGCGCTTCATTGATTTCACATTGTCACGTTGCGGGTCATTGCAAACTTGTGTCTGACCGGGGTAGTGTGTAAGCGCACGGGGAACAGGCTGCATGGGATCTGGCCGGGAAAGGCCCGCAAGCAGTAGAAAAAAGTTCTGGTGTAATATTTGCTAAACGTAAGCCGTTTATTAGCCATATTAAGGAAGACAGGATGATAGAGCATGGAATTAAACCGGAGGGAAAAAACCGGGCGACCGCATTTGAAAAACGACCGGCCAACGGCTACGGCTTGATCGACGACGGCTTCGTCAATCGGGCGGTGATCGAAGCATTGCGCAACGGGGATGTGAAAGCGTTCGATATCGTATATCTGACTTATAAGCCCCATATCCAGCATTTTATATCCAAGCTCATCAACAATCCCGCAATTGCCGAGGAGATCGCCCAGGATATTTTTGCCCACATATGGGAGAACCGGGAAGCGATCGACCCCGGTCTCAGCCTCAAAGGATTTATTTTCGTTATGGCCCGCAATCGGGCGATCGACCATATCCGGGCCGCCAAAAAGTTTCGGATCATTCCGGCCGAGTGGGACGCCTTGGCGGAGCACTCTCATTGCGACGCTGACCAGTCGATCATCGAGCAGGAAACCGCCTTGCTGCTGGAGATAGCCATCGCTAACATGCCCGAATTGCGCCGTGCGGTTTACCGCATGAGCCTTGACGGTCTGGACGCCGGCCAGATCGCAAAAAAACTCGGAATCACCCGGGAAAATGCACGCAAACACTTGTCGCGGGCACGCAAAGACATGAAATACCTGCGCACGCTGATTTTATTTTTTATGTACCTGCCATAGGCGCGTCTGTGCCTATCGGAACGCCGCCCGTAAAGGAACGGGCGGAAAATCCAATATCCATACTATTCTTCCAGAGGCTGGTATCCGTCACAAGAGAGTGAAGTGACGGACAGCTATGCCTCCAGGGTAGCAACCTTGCAGGCTGCGCCCCCGGGATTCGTATGTCTTTATGCGGCGGAAAACGTTCGCCGTGAAATGAAAATACAGAAAATTCAAAATTATTTAGTGTGTAAGTTATTAATAAATAAATATTTATGTATTCACCAATCAAAAAAATGCGTTCTGGCCTGTCACGATAACGGACTTTTCACGCAGTTAAGGTAGAACAGGTAATTGACAACCTTAACACTGAATTTTGACAGCCTTGAACTATCGACCATGAACGATGCCATCGACAGGATCGGGAATGAAACAATTTATGATCTCTACCACAGCCGTAAAAGTGCGGAAGACATCCTGAACGAAGGAATAGAAAAATGCCTGGACCTCTTGCCGGAAGGAATACGGCAGGAGGGTCGTTCGAGGATCGCCGTATTGCTGGTGTTCATGATCCTGATCTCCCCGCCGGATTTCGATGAACGGCTGAAAAAAGCCGGAACGAAAGCGGAAAGGTTGAGGCTCCGGCAAAAAAAGAACGCCTACATCCGGTGGCTTTACCACGATCCGCAAAACCGCAAGGAAAAAGAGCAGGCGATCGACATGTTCACACAGTATTGTATCGAGGGCAAAGACGAAAAGGAGATTTCGAGGGGGGGCTTTTTCAACATGCTCGGAAACGACCCCGTATTTCAGGAATATCTGAATGCAGCCGAAGAATGCCAAAACAGATAAGCCGAAACTTATAACCGCTACGATGTTAGAGAGGAAGAACCATAAAAAGAACAGGAACCGCCGGAACGATCAAAGGACGATTCTCGCAGCCCTTTTGCGCGGCAGCCCCGGGGAGTATCTGGAAAGCAATATCCGCGAGTGGTTTTTCAGGGAAGAGGACCGGACCATGAAAGACGAGGTTTGTGAAAATGCCTGTGTCGAGATATACGCGTCGGGAACTACCGCGGACGAATATGCTTTGAACAGCCTTAACCGCCTTAAAAAACGTCTGGGCCTGCCTTTTATCAGGTATGAGGTGAAAGATGGGCTGGTACAGATCTTGCAATTGGGCGACCAGGCTGGGCCTGAAGAGAAAACGACGCGTATCCCCCTGCGCCGCAGAAACTACGGGAGAGTGGCCGCCGCCGTGCTCATCCCTTTGATGATCCTCGCCGGTACTGTAGGTGTGCTGATGAAACGGAAGGCCCAAACCCCTCAACACATCGCGCAGGAATTCATGATCCCCGCCGGAGGGGTGCCCCAGACCGTAAAGCTGCCCGACGGTTCGCAGGTGACCCTCAGGGAGAATACGACGCTGGTGTGCGGGGCGGACTTCGATCAGCACCGCGATGTCCGGCTCGACGGGGAGGCGTTTTTCAAAGTTGTCCGTAACGAAGCGAAGCCGTTCACGGTGGAAAGCGGCGGATTGAAAGTCACCGTGCTCGGTACGGAGTTCAACGTGGACGCTCCCCGGGACGGGAAGGTTGCCGAGGTGACCCTCGTTTCGGGTAAAGTCGCCGTGGAGAGCGGGGGGCTGAGCGCGACCCTGCTGCCCAACCAGAAAGCCGTGATCGACACTGAGAGCCACGACATAGAGTTGACTGTTGCCAACGAAGGTGAACTGCTGCGCCTGAGCGGCGCCAAACTCGACATGGAGGACGTTCGCATAGACGACGCCCTGCGTATGACGGCCGATTATTTTGGCAAGAGTCTGGTCATGCCGCCCGGTATCGCGGACGACGTATACATTACGATGGCTGCCCCGCCGGACATGACGTTGGAAGAGATTTTACGCTCGATCATCAAAATATCGGGTACGATCACTTATAGCATGGAGGGCGACACGATAACCGTGAGCCGGAAATGACCCAAATATAAAACAACACTTATTCCTATATGACACATTATCGTTTTTCCATCCTCCGAACTTTACTGCTCCCCGCCGTCCTGCTTCTGGGCGGGGGAACGGTCAGCGGACAATCGCAGCGGATTGTGCTGCCGGATACGCGCCTGAGCGTGCAAAACGCGCTTTCAGAGATCGAAAAGCAGGCTAAAATTGGCGTGGTCTACAACAGCCGTCTTTTCGACGGGACGCGAACCGTCGAGTTTCCCGAACGCGAGCTAACCGCGGAGCAAGCGATGAAAACCATCACGACAGGCACAGAATTCGGTTACAGTTTCAGCGGCAAGATGGTGGCGATCACCGGAACGCCCCGAACGGCGGAGACGCCCGCTCATGCCGCGGTCAGTCCGGACGACGGCTACCGCCGCAGCCGGGAATCCGATTTCGACCGTAGGCCGAGCCGCCGTCCCGAAAGATCCTCCCGGACATTCGTCGATACGATCGTTACGGTCAAACAGGTCGAAAGGCTGCTGGAGCCGGAGCCCGGCGAGTTTACCTCTTACGGAAGTCCCGTCTGGCAGTACGCCGCCAATCAGGGCCAGCTTCCCCGTTTCGCCATCAAGACCAATCTGCTGTACGGCGCAGTGGCGCTCACGCCCAACCTGGCTTTCGAGATCGGCACGGGCCGCCGGACATCGCTCGAAATATCGGGCAGTTATAACCCGTGGAATCGTTCCGGCTCACTGGCAAAGAACAAAAAACTCGTCCACATGATCCTCAAGCCCGAGTTTCGCTGGTGGTTGTGCGAGCGTTTCAACGGCCACTTTTTCGGCGTTCACGGCATCTATGCCCGTTATAATATCGGTACCCATAGAATCCCACTGCTGTTCAAAAAAGAATACCGCTATGACGGCTGGGCCGCGGGCGGCGGCATCAGCTACGGTTACCATTGGGCATTCGCCAAGCGGTGGGGGCTGGAAGCCGGTGTGGGCGTGGGCGTGGTTCACCTGAAATATGACCGCTACGATTGTGCGGCTTGTAACCGCAATTCCCAAAAATACACGAAGACCTATGTCGGGCCTACCGACGCTTCGGTAAGTCTTATATTCCTGTTCAAATAACGACTGTATTTATGAAAAAAATATTACTGCTGATCTTGTTCACAATCGCACTGGGCATTTCTTCCCAGGCACAGCCCTCGAAAAAGAGCGTCTCGTTCACGGACCGGAAGATCGAACTTTCGGGCGGGACGGTAACGGTGCAGTTCCGGGTAGACATCGGCAAAAGGGCCGCGGCCGGAGGACGAACTCTGATATACGAACCGGTACTGACCAACGGCACCTACCGTTGGTCGCTCCCGCCCGTGATCATACAGGGCGCCCGCGCCCGGGTGGCCCAAAGCCGGCACGATTGGGCAGCCGGGCATGCCATCGTCTACGACAACCCCAAATATGCCGGCAACGGTTCAATGCTGATCTATAACGCCGCCGCTCCCTGGCAACTCTGGATGCACGGGGCCGACCTGGTGATCGAAGGCCTCGATATGGGTTGTTGTTCGGAATCGATCATCAGCCCCTTGGTGGTGGCCGAAAACCTCGATCTGCCGCCCGTCCGCCGAACGGTGGTCGAGGAGGTCGAGGTGACCGAGATCGTCGAACTACCCAAGACGACCGGCGACCTGCTTGCCGAGACGGTAAGCTATGTCCGGCACGCATCCGAAATGGACAGCTTCGAGCCGGGCCAGCTCTCCGACGAGGACCGCGAAGGATCGCTGACGGTCTATTTCCGGCAGGCCAACCTGAAAGTGGACCCGGAGGTGGGGGATAACTACCGCACGCTGACGGATATGCTCGGTTCGATCCGCCGGCTGCAAGACTCCCCGGACAGCCGGGTGAGCCACGTGGTGGTCGCCGGGTTCGCCTCGCCCGAAGGTTCGTTCGACTCGAACGACCGCCTGGCATGGAACCGGGCCGTTGCGATCAAGGATTATCTGCTGAGAAATTCCGACGTGCCGGCCGACAGGATACAGCTCTACAATGGCTCGGAAGACTGGCGCGGGCTGTATCTGCAGGTTGAGAAGTCCGACCTCTACGACAAGTCGCAGATCCTCGATATCATCGATAACGTGCCCATCTGGGATCCGGTACGCAAGACCGGGCGTGAAAAAGAGTTGATGAAACTCGACGGCGGGCGTACCTACCGCTATCTCTACGAGCATTTTTTCCCGAAACTGCGCAATGCGGCTTACATCAAAATCTATTACGAGAACAAATAGGCCGATCGCCGGTGCGAAAACGAGTACCGGCAAGCCGGCCGCCCCGAAAGCCCCGCCGAATACATATCGAAAAACTATGCAAATCAATATTAACCTGATGAAGAACTATACCCAATTGGCGCTCGCAGCGTGTGCCGTCCTCGCCATAGGATTTACCGGCTGTACCAAAGAGGAAGGCGGTACCCATCCGGATAACTACGGTAACAAGACCGTGCTTTTCACCCTGAAGCACGAAGGCTCCGGCAGTCGCGCCGTGGCGACGCATGTGGGCAAAAACGAGCCGGTGACGATCAGCGACGCCTGCATCTTTTTCGTGGACCCCGCTTGCAAGATCACCCGCCGCATAGAGTTGATAGCCGGAACGGACGCCTGCGATCCGGCCGCCAAGACCCTCGGCATGACTGCTGCAGAGGGAGGAGCCGCTATCACCGGCCTTCCGGCATATATATCGTGGGTACCTAAAGAGGTCTATTATGAATTAGACTGACCTCTCCGCGGACTATTGACCCGGAAGGGCCTGGCCTTCCCGTTTTGCCGAACCTGCCGCCGGGGGCGGTTGTGATCGCCGGGATGCGATGTACAGAAAGGGGCGAAAGCCGTTCCCGGTGTTCAAAAAGGAAGCGGCGGCGCAACAGAAACGACGAGAGGCTTCAGAACCGGCATCTCTCAGCCTTGTCCGGCTTGAAAAGGACAGAGAAAAGAGATAATAAAATAAATTTTATATGAGACGCTTTAAATTATGGATACTGCCCGCCGTGCTGTTCGCACTTACGGGATGCTTCAAGGAGGATTACAGTTTTTGTCCGCCGGAAGAGAAGCCGTACAACGTAAGCATCGCCTACAGCCTGCCTGACGGGAACGGGGGGTGTACGTTCCTGCGCGATATTTCCACCGTTACCACTGCCGTGTACGACGCTTCGGGCGCGCTGGTCCAAACGCTGGTCACCACGGAAGCCGATCATGCCCTCTTCAAGGGCGTTCGCACGACACTCGCCCCGGGTACCTACCGCATCATAAGCTGGGGTAACAGCGGAACCAATACCCAGCTCAGTAACATCGACGCCTGCTATACGGATGGAAACTCCTATGTCTCTTATCGGACTGTCAACGCCGGGCGCGTGGGCAACGGGGACGCCCTCTACTACGGGCCTAATACGGTGCGTACCCGCGCGGGCAACGAGGATGGCGAATTTGTGATCACTGTCGGAGATAACGGCTATGAAGGAACCATCAATTTCCGCCCCGCCCACCGCGTGATCGAAGTCTACGTGAAAGGCTACGACGAAAACGGCAGCGCCACGCCCGGCATCGAACTGACCGGGCTTCCCCAAGGGCTTACCTTCAAAGGGATGGGCCGGTTGCAGGGCTCGGATCTGGTGACGGCACAACTGCCCTCGCAGATGGTGACGGTCAATGAGGGAGGTATAAGCGGACAGTATGCCCTCGCCCGTTTCCACGTCTTTTACCTTCGGGCCGGGGACTATGACATAGGTGTCCATGTGCTCGACCCGGTGAGCGGCGCTGAGGTGTTCGCCGCCAAACTCAACGAATATATCGATGCGGCCAGCGACGATCCGGATTCGGCAGTGACGATCAGGTTGGTGATCGAGTTCGGGAGCGGCACGGTGGAGGTGTCGGTTCCGGATTGGAACTCCGACGACGTGAAGTGGGATCTGTTCGATTGATAACGATTATTAAGTATGACAAAAGATATGGGAACAATCAGAAAAACGGTACTTCTGCTGATGTGCGTGGCGTTGGCCGTCTCCTGCAGCAAAGAGATCGCGTCAGACTGGGGACCGGTCCCCGGACAGTCGGAAACCGTCCGGTTTTCAATCCGGATACCGGGAGCTGCCGATGGCGGTGCGGCCTCGCGGGCATTGGCCGGCAACGATGCCGAGTGCACCCTCAGCGACATCGACGTATTACAGTTCACCTCCGACGGTAAATTCGCCTATCGGGCGGTAGCCTACAACATCACGGGATCGGGAGCCTCGCGCTCTTTCGAAGCCAGACTGCTGGCCGGCACTCACAGTATTGTGATCGTGGCTAACGCCCGTGCGCAGGTGAACGACGCGGTCAACGGCACGAACGGCGTTGCGGCCTGGGATCGGAATACCTTGCGGCAGGATGCCCTCGACAAACTCAAGTTCACGGTTCCCGCAACCGCCAAACTGACCTCTGACGGGGTGATGCCCAATCTGCCGATGTTCGGCTATGTGGAGATGGTCGATGTGCAGAACGGCCTGAAGCTCGAAGGCACGAATGCAGTCAAAATGGTGCGCTCGGTCGCCAAGATCGAGGTGCAGATTACCGCCAAAGCGGCCAGCGGTGCCGACGGTGGCACGGGCAACTCCAATTTCAGATTGCTCGACGCACGGCTTTACAACCAGCCTCTCGAAGGCTGGGCCGTTCCGGACGTGGATACCTGGAACACGGCGACCAACCTGGCTACGACCGCCTATTACGGCGGAGCGGCGGCCCCCGCCAAAGCCGTTTACCCGGACAACGACCCGCTGGTCTATGCCGGCCCGGCCGACCATATCACCGACAATAACATAC
>JAJBVQ010000263.1 GCA_020859745.1 Rikenellaceae bacterium | reverse complement strand
ATAATAACTCTATTAACTACGTTGTTACAGAGATGAATAACTTCCTAAATTCGACCGTGATCATCACCGCTGACTTATGGGAAGGGTATACTATGGCCTTTTCCGACACCGTGAAGCTCGGTGCCGAGAACATCGTGGTGCGCACCAACCCCAAAGCGGAGGATAAAGTGGCGATCATCGCATTCGGCGGTTCGGGGCACGAGCCTGCCGTGAGCGGTTTCGTCGGCGAAGGGATGCTCGATGCTTCGGTGGTAGGCGATATTTTCGCCGCTCCGGGAGCGCAGCGCCTGTTTCAGGCTTTGCAGATGTTCAAGCGGGAGGCGGGTATCCTGTTGCTCGTGCTGAACCACTCCGGCGACGTGATGAGCGGCAATATGGCGCGTCAACTTGCTGAACGTGCAGGGATTAAGGTGAAGGCGATTATGACCCACGACGACATATCGGCCGGGCTGGACGCCGCCGACGATGACCGGCGCGGTCTGGCCGGGGCGATCCCGATGTACAAGATACTGGGCGCTGCCGCCGAACAGGGCAAATCGCTCGACGAACTGGTGGAGATCGGCGAACGGTTCAACAAGCAGCTCGCCACGCTGGCGGTGGCTATGCGTGCCTGTACCCACCCGCAGAACGGCGCTACCATCACCGAACTGCCGGAAGGGATGATGCAGATCGGCATGGGTCAGCACGGCGAAGCCGGGCAGGGCGGGAACGAACCCTTGGTTTCGGCGGATGCCACGGCCGAATTTATGGTCGGCCAGCTGATGAAGAAACTTGGCGTCAAGAGCGGGGACAAAGTGCTGCTCTATATTAATGGAGTGGGGTCCACTACTTTGATGGAGCAGTTCATCGTCTACCGGGCGGCCGCCAAGAAACTCGAAGCCGCAGGGGTAACCGTTGCGGACGGGTACGCCGGCGAATTGCTGACCGTGCAGGAACAGGCCGGGTTCCAGATGATCCTCGGCAAACTGGACGCCGACCACCTCGACCTGCTGAAAAACTACAAGGCCGACGCTCCGTACTGGAAGCGTTTCGGAAAGTAACCCCCTTGCTGCGGGGGCCATATTTACCCTTGGAAGACCCTCTGTTCCCTTGACGAAAGGGGGCAGGGGGCGTAGGGTTAAATGGGCATAGTGAAAAACTGGGAAAACTAACACCTAATAAAAACCATATGACCGGAAAATTGACTATACCGGATTTTCAGAAAATGATCCAAAAGGCGTTGGCAAATGTGACCGCGCGTGCGGGTGAGTTCAGCGAGCTGGACGCCGTGATCGGCGACGGCGACCACGGGGAAGCCATTGTCACGGCGTTGAACGCTATCGCCAAGGTTTCGAACGCGGACGACGCGGCGGGCAAGGATTTCAAGACCCTGCTCGGCGACATGGGCTTCGGCGTGATGATGGAGACCAGCGGCTCCACCTCCACTTTGTTGGGAGGATTGCTGCTCGGGATGAGCGACGGCGCACCCGCGGGGGCTAAAGAATTGGATGCCGCGCAGGTCAAAGCCATGTTCAAAGGCGGGTTGGAAGGCGTGCAGAAGAACACCAAGGCGATGCCGGGCGACAAGACCATGATGGACGCGCTTTATCCGGCGGTCATGGCCATGCAGTCCGCTGACACCGGGGATATTGCCCTGGTTCTGAAAGCGGGTGCCGAGGCTGCGCGGAAGGGTGCCGAGGATACCGTGCAGATGAAGGCCAACTTCGGCCGCGCCCGGAACTACGGCGAAAAGTCCGTGGGGCATGCCGACAGCGGGGCGTCGTCGTGGGCCTGCATGTTCGGCGCTTTTGCCGAGGCGCTGGCTTAGGGAATGCGAAAGGCCCGGAGAATTGATATGCAAAGGGGGCTGAGCAATAGCCGGGAAATGTGAAGAATAACAGAGAAAACAAATAAACAAAAGACAGAAAACATGGCAGACATGGATGGGATCCTTGAGAACAAGGACAAAGACTACGGAATCGGGATACCGGTTGCAAACCAGAACTACTTCGTAAAAGGGGGTGACAACCTCGACTGGGGGATGAAAGACCGCCTTTCGCGGATCTTCCGGCCCAGCACCGGCAAAACCGTGATGCTCGCGTTCGACCACGGGTACATCATGGGGCCTACCTCGGGACTGGAACGCCTCGACCTCAATATCGTGCCGCTGATACCGTATGCGGACTCGCTGATGTGCACCCGCGGCTCGCTGCGCTCCGTAGTGCCGCCGACCTATAACAAAGGGATCTGCCTGCGCTACTCCGCCGGGTCGTCGATCCTGACCGACCTGAACAACGAATGCGTGCTCGATCCGGTGGACGCCGTGCGCGTCAACGCATCGGCCATGGCCGTGATGGTGGCCATGGGGAACGAGAAGTACGAGGCCCAGACCATCGTGAACCTCGTCCGTACCGCAGATGCAGGGTACAAATACGGTATTCCGACCATGGGGGTTACCGCCGTGGGCAAGGATATGGCACGCGATTCCAAGTATTTCGGCCTGGCATCGCGCGTGTGCGCCGAGAACGGGGCCAATATCGTGAAGACCTACTACTGCGACGGGTTCGCCAAGGTGGTCAACGCGTGCCCCGTGCCGATTGTGATCGCCGGCGGCAAGAAGCTCGAAGAGAAAGAGGCGCTGGAGCTGTGCTACAAGGCCATTAATGACGGGGCTATGGGGGTCGATATGGGCCGCAACGTGTTCCAGTCGGAGAATCCCGCCGCCATGATTCAGGCCGTGAGCGCCGTGGTGCACGAAGGGCTGACGCCGGAGCAGGGGTATGAAATGTACAAAGACCTCTCTAAATAATTATTGGGTATGAAACGCTTTATCCATAATCTGGCGTTCGCATCGGCGGGAGCTGTCGCGCTCACCCTGGTATCGTGCGGCGGGAAAACGTCAGCGCCGCAGGACAAGATGCTTATTGCAGGTTCGTTCTGGGACACTATCGCCGTAGTGAACCGCTCGGCCGGCGACGTGATCGAGTGGAAATACGGATTGCCGGAGGGGTCGGAGTGCAACAGCGTCGAGATTCTGCCCGGCAGCGGGGATGTACTCCTTTCCTATAAGAAAGGGGCGCGGGTGATTAAACGTGACTCGACCAACGGGACAGGGACCATCGTATGGGACTACACCGACGTGGCCGACACCGCCGAATTGCAGACCGCTACGCGGCTTCCGGACGGGGGGTACCTATTGGCGATCTGCGGGACGCCGATGCGGATCGTCGAACTCGACTCCGCGGGGACTGATGTGCGGAAAGAGGTGCGCTATGACCTGGGCATTGAGCCGGCTCATGCGCAGTTCCGCCGCGTGGCCAAGGCGACTAACGGGAACTACCTCGTGCCGATCATTACCACCGGCAAAGTGCTGGAGATCAAGGATGATTCGACCTTGGTCACGGAGTATAACGTAGGCGGTAATCCCTTCTCCGTGCAGGAGCTGCCCGGCGGGAACCTGTTCGTGGCCTTGGGCGACGGGCACAGCGCGATCGAGATCGACCGCGCCACGGGCAACCTCGTCCAAAAAATCGATACCGTTCCGGGCGTACCGTTACACTTTATAGCCCAGTCCGAACGTTTGTCTAACGGGAACACCCTGATTTCCAACTGGCAGGGACACCTGCCCGCCGAACAGCAGGTCGATGCGCAGTTGATCGAGATCGACTCCGCCGGGGCAGTGGTCTGGAGCTACGACGGCCGCGGCGGACGCCCGGTGAAAGGGGGAGGCGTGGACTTTATTTCGGCTTTTTATCCTTTTACGGAATAACAGCATACTAACACCAAACGATAAATGATAAAGAGAACAATTTTCACAGCAAGCCTGGCGCTGCTGATGGCCGCTGCGGCGCCCTTCGCCTCGATCGGCGAAGCTGCCGCCGCGCCGCTGGCGCCCGCCGGGGCTGCGCCGGCCAAGAAGGCCAAAACCGCGCAGACCTGGTTGCAGCAGGCTTTGGCAGCCAAGCAGAAAGTGGCTGCCGATTCACCGAACGGGTTGCCGTACGTTTCGACCGAATACCGGCGCGGGACGGCTCCCGGCAAAGTTTCCGTAGATCTCACCGGGCTCAAAGAAATTTCACTGGTGACGTGGGCTACGCCCGACGGGACGGATTACGACCATGCCGTATGGGCCGACGCCAAGTTCACCAAAAAGGACGGTACCGTGGTGTGGATCGGGGACATGAAACCCAAAGTGAAACGGATCGAAGGCAACTGGACCAGCATCGACAAGAACCTGGCCGGCAATACCTTGCAGATCCGCGATACCAAGTACGACCACGGGATGATCGCCCATGCCAACAGCTTGCTCACCTACGAGCTTAACGGCGACTACACCCGTTTCGACTCCGAGATCGGGATCGACGAAGGTTCGAGCGGTGGTAGCGCCATTTTCAAGATCATGGTGACCAACGGCCGCAAAGAGGCCGAGGAGCTGGTCAAAGCCTGCCCGGAAGTGCAGGACAAGCTGGGCGCTTTCATCGGCGCGCCGATCTCCGATTGGCTCACCTCGCCGGGTACCACCCTCGAACAGGCTGCCGCGACCAAGATCGTCAGCCAGCTGAACAAGCCGGACTATTTCAATGCCAGGATCAAAGAGCTTGAGGCTACGCCGGACATGGAGAAACGCATCCTCGGCTATATGGATTTGGCAAAACAGGCCGAAGCGGTGCTCAACCTGCAAGACCAGCTCGCGTGGCTCAACATTCCGGCCATCGGCAAAGCGCTGGCCGACATGAAGACCATGAACGGCTTCGACGGCCAGAAATACGATGCCGCTTACACCGAACTCAAGACCATCGCGGCCAACGGCTTCGACGGGATCTATAAGGCGGACAAAGCCACTATGGATGCCGCAGCCAAAGCCCTCGCCCTCAAGCGGGAGATCCTGATGGCCAATCCGTTGCTGGATATGGACAAGATCGTCGTAACCAAATACGACATCGGTAAGAGCGCAAGATACGTGATGGCGCCCGCGTTGGGGACGCAGCCCAACAACTGGTCGAACCAGTACTCGGCATCGCGCGGCGGTTTCCGCGCCTCCATCGTCGAGCTCTCCAACCTGCGCGGCGACAAGATCAAAGAACGCGTCATCTACAAACCCAAAGGCGATGCGCCGGTGACCGACGTGCATATGCACTGGAACGCCGACCGCATGCTCTTCACTTCGGTGGACTCGGCGCGGCGCTGGCACGTGTTCGAAGTGAACACCGACGGCACCGGCGTTAAGAACCTGACCGCAGCCATTCCGGAACCCGACGTGGAATTCGCCGACGGGGCTTACCTGCCCGACGGGCGCCTGATTATCAACACCACGCTGGGATACCACGGGGTGCCGTGCGTGGACGGGGCCGATGCCGTGGGTAACTTCGCGCTGTACGACCCGAAAACCGGATATTTGCGCAGGCTTACCTTCGACCAGGACAACAACTGGAACCCGACCGTGATGAATAACGGCCGCGTGATGTACACCCGTTGGGAGTACACCGACCTGATCCACTACTTCTCGCGCTTCGTGATGCACATGAACCCCGACGGCACCGAGAACAAGAACCTCTACGGCAGCGGTTCGTGGTTCCCGAACTCGACCTTCGACATGCAGCCACTTCCCGGCGGGTCGAGCGCGTTCGTGGGGATCATCTCCGGGCACCACGGCATCGCGCGTTCCGGGCGGCTGATGATCTTCGACCCGGCCAAGTCGCGCAAAGAGGAGAAAGGGATGGTACAGGAGATACCGTTCAGCAGCCGTCCCATCGAACCGATCATCAAGGACGAGATGGTGAACGGCGTATGGCCGCAGTTCATCAAGCCCCATCCGCTCAACGACCGTTACTTCCTGGTGACCGCCAAACTGACCCCGAATTCGCTCTGGGGCATCTACCTGGTGGACATCTACGATAACGTGACTTTGGTGGTGGAAGGTGAAGGGGACGGCTATATCAATCCGATCCCGGAAGTCAAGAAAGTGATCCCGCCGGTCATTCCGGACAAGATCAACCCCGATAGCAAAGAGGCTACCGTCTTCATTCAGGACATTTACGAGGGCGAAGGGCTGCCCGGCGTACCGCGCGGGACGGTCAAGAAGCTCCGCGTGCTGGCGTATGAGTACGCCTACCGCGACTCCCCGTCGAACCACGCCGCACAGGGTATCCAGTCCGGCTGGGACATCAAGCGCCTGCTGGGCGAGGTTCCGGTGGAAGCCGACGGTTCCGCCATCTTCACCATTCCGGCCAATACGCCGGTATCGCTCCAGCCGCTCGACTCGCTGGGCCGCGCCATCCAGTGGATGCGCAGCTGGTTCGTCGGGATGCCGGGCGAGACCGTTTCGTGTGTGGGCTGCCACGAAGACCAGAACCTGATGCCGATCCCGAAACGAGTGATCGCCTCGCAGAAAAAGGCATCCAAGATCGAAGTTCCGGAAGGCGGCGTGCGCCCCTTCACCTTCGAGCTGGAGATCCAGCCGATCCTGGACCGCGCCTGCGTGGCCTGCCACAACAGCGAAAAGGCCGCCGGCGGCAAGAACTTTACCGGCGGACGCTACAACAACCTCTACAAGTTCAGCGACAGCTACCTCGATTTCCACCCCTACTTTTACCGTCAGGGACCGGAAGCCGATATGTACGTTCTGGCTCCGTATGAATTCAATGCCTCGAACAGCGAGATGGTGCAGATGCTCCGGAACGGGCACCACGGCGTGAAGCTGACCGACAAGGAGTGGAAGACCCTTTATAACTGGATCGACTTCAACGCTCCGTACCACAGCTCGTTCGACCACGTCCGGGAGCTGAAAGTGGGCCAGCACGGCTACAACCAGGTACAGCGCCGCAAGGAGCTGATGGATAAGTACGCCAACGGTATGATGGTGGACTGGCAGAAAGAGATCCGCGACTACGCGGCCTACCTCGAAAAGCAGCCCAAACCGCAGCCCGTGATGCCGGAACCCGTTGCCGAACCGAAAGCCAAGGCCGTCAAGGTCAAAGGCTGGCCGTTCACGGCTGACGAAGCCAAGGCTATGGCCGGCGACGACAACAAAAAGAGCATCGAGATCGCCCCGGGCGTGACGATGAACTTCGTGCGCATTCCGGCCGGTACCTTCGTGATGGGGGCCGACAAAGGCATCTCCGCGCCGAAGAGCAAAGTGAAAGTCGAGAAACCCTTCTGGATGGGCGAGATCGAAGTGAGCAACGAGCAGTTCCGCGCCCTCTTCCCCGACCATGACAACCGCCTGATCGGCCAGCACTGGAAAGACCACACCGGTCCGAACTACCTGGTGGACGAAGACTGGCGTCCGGCCATCCGCGTCAGCTGGGAGCAGGCCATGGAGTACTGCCGCAAACTCAGCGAGCAGACCGGCCTGAAGATCACCCTGCCGACCGAGGCCCAGTGGGAATGGGCTGCGCGTGCCGGTTCCGACGGCGATAACTGGTGGGGCGTCGATCCCGACTTCTCGCCTTACGAAAACCTCGCCGACGTGCAGTTGCAGAAGATGGCCGTGAGCGGCGTCGACCCGCAGCCGATGAGTCCGAACAGCCGGATATTCAAATACTGGGATTTCCTGCCCAAGGACGCTTCGGTGGACGACGGCAATATGCTGCTCGGCAAGGGCGGGTCGTATAAGGCGAACCCGTGGGGCCTGTACGATATGCAGGGGAACGTGGCCGAATGGACCCGTTCCGACTACCGGCCTTATCCGTACAGCGCTAAAGCCGATGCTACGAACGTGTCCAATGGCGAGAAAGTGGCTCGCGGCGGGTCGTGGATCGACCGTACCAAGAACGCCAGCCTTTCTACCCGGCGTCACTTCCTGCCGTGGCAGCGCGTGCGGAACGTAGGTTTCCGCGTGATTATCGAAGAATAGCGGTATCCGCTCAATAAACTGACCGCAGCCCGGTTTTCCATCCCAGGATGGAAAACCGGGCTCTTTTTTTGTTCCCCCCTTGGGGTTTCCCGCAACAAAGCCGTACCTTTATCGTTAAAAACTAACACCAAGCATGAAACTCACCACAGATAAAATCATCGTCAGCGGCCCGTGCAGCGCCGAAAGCCGCGAGCAGGTCATGAAGACAGCCGAAGGGCTCGCCGCGCAGGGCGTCACCGCGTTCCGGGCCGGGCTTTGGAAACCCCGCACCCGCCCCGGATGCTTCGAAGGAGTCGGGGCCGAAGGGCTCGAATGGATGGCCGAGGTAAGGCGCACCTACGGCATGCGCATAGCCACCGAACTCAACAGCGCCCGCAATGCCGACCTCCTTTTGAAAGCGGGAATGGACATCGCCTGGATCGGGGCGCGCACCGCCACCAACCCCTTCGACGTGCAGGACATCGCCGACGCATTGCGCGGGTGCCATATCGACGTCTATATCAAGAACCCCGTCGCGCCCGACTCGGCCTTGTGGCTCGGCGCCATCGAGCGTATCGAGCGGGCCAATATCAAGGGCAGGATCGTGGCCATACACCGCGGCTTTTGCGCCTGGGAGAAAGACATTTTCCGCAATAACCCTATTTGGAGCATCCCCTTGTGGCTCAAGGCCCAGCGGCCCGACATCCCCGTCGTCTGCGACCCCAGCCATATCGCCGGGCAGGCCAAACTCGTGCCCCATGTGGCCCGGATGGCCCTGTCGCTCGGTTCCGACGGCCTTTTCGTCGAGTCCCATTGCGATCCGGCCGTGGCGTTGAGCGACGCCGCCCAGCAGCTGACCCCTGACGAAACAGGGCAGATGTTCCGCGACCTGAACCTGACCGACCGATAACCTTATGAAAAAACTGATCCGGATACTCGTCTCCTACCCCGCCATGGCCGTGATGCTGGTGCTCTACGCCGCCGCGCTGGCCGTGGCCACCTTCGTGGAAAGCAAGTACGGCACCCCCGTGGCCCGGCATTGGGTCTACAATAACTGGCTGTTCTACCTGCTTCAGGTATTGCTCGTCATCAACTTCGTGGGGGTCGCCGCCCGGCAGCACCTCGTGCGGCAGAAAAAGTGGGCCGCGCTGGTGTTCCATTACGCCTTTGCCGTGATCCTGCTCGGAGCCTTCGTGACCCACCTGACCGGTCGCGAAGGGATCATGCACATCCGCGAAGGGGAGAGCTCAGACGCCTTGCTCGACCCCTCCAATCCTGTCGAAACCCTTGAAACATTGCCCTTTAGTGTCGAACTGAAAGACTTCCGGCTCGTTCGTTATCCCGGTTCCCACAGCCCCTCGTCGTTCGAGAGCGACGTGGTTGTGAAGCGGCCGGGGAAACCGGACAGGCACGAGAATATCTATATGAACAACGTCCTGCACGTCGGGGCATACCGGCTCTACCAGTCGAGCTACGACCCCGACGAAGGCGGTACCGTGCTCTCGGTGAACCGCGACCGCAAGGGGACGCTGATCACCTATTTCGGCTATATCCTGCTGATGGGCGGTATGATCCTTTCGCTGTTCCACAAGAACTCCCGGTTCCGTACCTTGGGGCGGATGCTGGGGCGCAAGTCGGTGACCGCGGCCGTGTTGGCGGCGCTGTGGATCGGCGGCCTGCAAAGCGCGGCGGCGCAGCAGAAAGTCGATACCCTGACCCTATCGCAGCTGGAGGAGAACGCACGGCGGCAGATGGAGCAGATCGAGCGGGAACATGCGCAGGAGGCCATGCGTGAGGCCATAGCCGAGCGCGAGGCGGCGGGCGAAGCGGTGCAGATGCCCGAGTCTGCCGGAGTGAAGCCGCAGCAGCGGCGCACCGTGGATCGTCGGCGCGAAAAGAAGATGGCCTTGGTGTACGCCGCCGAAACGGCGGTCAGCCCCGAAACGGCCAAAGCCTTCGGGCGGCTGATGGTGCAGAGCGGACAGGGGCGCATCGAGCCGGTGGACACCTACGCGGCGAAACTGTTGCGGAAAATTTACCGGGGCGACAAGTACGAGGGGCTGAACCCCGACCAGGTGCTGCTCGGGATCATCACCCAGCCTCAGATATGGAGCCGCATCCCGATGATCGACGTGGGCAGCGAGGCGCTGCTCCGCAAGACCGGTATCGACGAGCGGCAGGCAGGGGAGGGATACCTCGCCTTTATCGACGTACTCGACGACGAGGGGAACTACATCTTCGCCGACGAAGTGGAGGCAGTCTACGCCAAACCCGTGCGCGAGCGGAACAAGTACGACAAAGAGCTGCTCAAGCTCGACGAGAAGGTCAATATCATCAA
>JAJBVQ010000245.1 GCA_020859745.1 Rikenellaceae bacterium | reverse complement strand
TTGGTCTCGGAACGCTGCTCGATTCTGAAGAAAAGGTACCCAAAAGACTTTTGAGTCAGCTGCGCTACTCCTTAGGCTCCGCGATCACCCCCTGTGGGTTCATCTGCCGGAGCCAGCGAGGCCAAAACAAGCGCAGCGCGGTTGCAGGCGTTAACTTCGCTTCGCTCGTTTTCCTCCTCGCCACTCAGCAAAGCAAGATCACTTGCTTTGCATTCGTCGGCAGCGTCGGTTCGCCGGGGGTGGGTTGACCTACGGTCTCCCTCGCGCTTGCGAGGCATCAGCGGCAAGCCGCCGTGCTCCCGCTTCGCTACTCGGGTCGGCCTACGCGGCTCGCTTTGCTCACCGCAGAAACGGGGAGTTATTGCCCGGAACGCCTCCACGAAACCTTTTCGTTCACAAAGAGAACAGCACCCTCCAAGGGTAGGTACAAAAACGAACCATTAAATTTACCGATGACACATCAAGGATTGAATTCACAGCAAGTGGCCGAGAGCCGCGAGAGACACGGCAGCAACAGCCTTACGCCCGCGCCGCGGACCCCGCTGTGGAAACTCTTTCTGGAGAAATTCTCCGATCCCGTGATCCGCATCCTGCTGATCGCCGCCTTCCTCTCGTTAGGCATCTCGATGGTGCACGGGGAATACTACGAGACCATCGGGATATTCTGCGCCATCTTTTTGGCCACCGGCGTCGCCTTTTGGTTCGAAGTCGACGCCGCCCGGAAATTCGACATCCTCAACCAAGTCAACGACGACAGCCCGGTGCGGGTGATTCGCGACGAGCAGGTGCGCGAAGTCGGGAAGCGGGACATTGTCGTCGGAGACATTATCCTTTTGGAAACCGGCGACGAGATTCCGGCCGACGCGGAACTGCTCGAAGCCGTGTCGCTGCAAGTCAACGAGTCGAACCTGACCGGTGAACCGTCGGCTTCGAAGACCATCCACGAAGAAGATTTCAAGAAAGACGCCACCTATCCCGGCAACCATGTCCTGCGTGGCACTACCGTGATCGACGGGCACGGCGTGGCACGGGTGATCCGCGTGGGCGACGCTACCGAATTCGGCAAAGTGGCCCGGCAGGCGACCGTGAAATCGGAAGAGGTCACCCCGCTCAACCGGCAACTCGACCGGCTGGCCAAACTGATCGGCGTGGTGGGATTTGCCTTGGCTTTGATTACATTCTTAGCCCTCTTCCTGAAAGACCTTCTCGACGGGCGCGACAACTTCACGCTGGGACAGATCGGGCTGCTGGGAGCCGTGCTGGCAGGGGGTGCCGTCGCGTTGGTCAAGGTGTGGGTGCCGATCGTCTATGACGCATTCTACCTCGCAGGCAAGCCCAAAGCGCTGCCCGCAGCGGTCGAAAAGCTTGGCTGGGTATTCTGGCTCGTGTTCGGCATTTTGGTATTCGCGGCTATCGCATCAGTGGGACTGCTGTTCGGAGTCAATCCGCTTTCGGCCCAGTCGTGGATCAGCCTCGAAGCCGCGAGCCGGATACTGAACTACTTTATGGTGGCCGTGACGCTGATCGTGGTGGCGGTGCCGGAAGGGCTGCCGATGAGCGTCACCTTATCCCTGGCCCTCTCCATCCGCAAGATGCTCAAGACCAACAACCTCGTTCGGAAGATGCACGCCACGGAGACTATGGGCGCCACCACGGTGATCTGCACCGACAAGACAGGGACGCTGACCCGGAACCAGATGAGCGTCGAAGCGGCGCACTTCGGATTCGGGGTGCCGGAAGCGGTCGTTTACGAAGGGATCGCAGTCAATACGACCGCCAACCTGAACCGGGACGACGCAACGCGCCCTAAACCGCTGGGGAACCCCACGGAGGGGGCTTTGCTCCTGTGGATGGATAAGGCGTCGCAGGACTACGCGACGTGGCGGGCGGCGACGGAAACGGTGGCGCAGCTGCCTTTCTCGACGCGGCACAAATATATGGCCACGATCGTCCGCTCGGCGGCCCCGGGGCTGGCCGGGCAGACGGTACTGTATGTCAAAGGTGCGCCGGAGATGGTATTGGAACGCTGTGCGGGGCTGACGGACGCGCAGGTCAGGGAAACCGAAGCACAGTTGCTGGATTACCAGAGCAAGGCGATGCGTACCCTGGCGTTCGCTTACCGGGTTTTGCCGTCCGGAGCGGACTATTCGCATTACGACTCCGAGGGGATCAAGACTCTGGTTTCGGAGGGCGGCTTGACTTTCGCGGGCTACACGGCCATTATGGACCCGGTGCGGGAGGATGTTCCGGCAGCGGTGGCGGAGTGCATGAATGCGGGGATCGCGGTCAAGATCGTGACGGGCGACACGCCGGGCACGGCGCGGGAGATCGGGCGGCAGATCGGCCTCTGGAACCCGGAAACCGACGGCCCGGAGAACGAGATCACGGGCGTGGAATGGGAAGCCTTGTCGGATGAAGAGGCGCTGAACCGGGTGGAATCGATCAAGATCATGGCGCGGGCGCGGCCGATGGACAAGCAACGGCTGGTGCAGATGCTCCAGAAGCGGGGCGAGGTGGTGGCGGTCACGGGCGACGGGACCAACGACGCCCCGGCGCTGAACTTCGCCAACGTGGGCCTCTCGATGGGTAGCGGCACGTCGGTGGCCAAGGAGGCGAGCGACATCACGCTGCTGGACGACTCGTTCGCCAGCATCGCCACGGCGGTGATGTGGGGCCGGTCGGTGTACCGCAATATCCAGCGTTTCGTACTGTTCCAGCTGACGATCAACGTGGCGGCGCTGACGATCGTCTTCATGGGTTCACTGCTGGGCTTCACCCTGCCGCTGACGGTGACGCAGATGCTGTGGGTGAACCTCATTATGGACACTTTCGCGGCGGGGGCTTTGGCATCGTTGCCGCCGGACAAGCGCGAGATGACGCACAAGCCGCGCCGGACTTCGGATTTCATCATCACCCCGTTCATGCGGCGGTCGATCCTCTGGACGGGGTTCAGCTTCGTGGCGGCGCTTTTGGCATTGCTTTACATTTTCGGCCAGACGGGGGACGGCATCACACCTTACAAGCTGTCGGTGTTCTTCACGGTGTTCGTGATGCTCCAGTTCTGGAACATGTTCAACGCGAAGGCGTACGCCAGCGGCCATTCGGCGTTCCACGGCCTGTTGCACGACACGGGGTTCCTGATCGTCGGGGGGCTGATCGTGATCGGCCAGATCCTGATCGTTTCGTTCGGGGGCGAGGTGTTCCGGGTAGTGCCGCTGTCGCTGAAAGACTGGGCGATCATTATCGCGGCGACGTCGGCGGTGCTCTGGATCGGGGAGCTGGTCCGCCTGATCGCCGACCGGCGGGAAGCACGGTAAGACGGATGGTTAATATCGGGTCGCAGGCTGCGGAGTTATTCGGGTAGTTACAGCCCTTTCGGCGTGCCCGAAGGCACCGGGCCTCTGCGGTGGGAGGCTCTGGGTTGGTATCGGGGAAAATCACGCCGCAAAATCGTAGGGTTAAATTAAGTTTCCGCGTCAGCGGCCGACCCGAACCGACGTCGCAGCCGAGTGCCATCAGGCTTGCCTGAATGGCCGAGGCGCAAGGAGGAAGCCCGCAGGGCAACCCTCCCCTGGCGCAGGGCTGCAACTTAGGGTAGTTACAGCCCGGCTGGAGTGCCCAGCGGCACCGCAGGCTCCGAACCGAAAAATTAATTGTAAGGTTAAATTTCTATATCGGGCCGGATGCGCGGGATGCTCGCCCCGAACTTGTGAGGGTTGCGGGCCTCCCGTGGGGAGGCGTCCGGCCCGCACGACTCGCTACGCTCGCCGACTAATATTAACATAGCGACCTCGATGATTAACCTCACGATTAAAAGTCAGCGATGCTGCGCATCGACCGTCCTGCCAGGCCCATGCGACAGCGCAGACGGAAACCGAATCAAAAAAGGCAAGAGCCGCAAAACGCGGCTCTTGCCTTTTCTACCTGTGAAGCATTGCAGGCTCGCGGGTTATACCGCTGCACCCTGAAGCCACTTTTCGATATGTCAGCAAGCAGGCAGTCTTAAAATCCTATATCAATACGTATAATACTTGGCCGCCTTGCGCGACGTGCGGCCGACCGAGCGTCCTTCGCACGATTTGAAATCCCGCCTGCGGCTCGTGAAGAAATTGAGGCCCAGGCTGAAATTCGTACCCCGCACCCGCGTCAGCGTGAATGCCGGGATAATGTTGTCCGCCGCCAGGAAAAGCTGGAACTTGCCCGTGGTCATCACCACCCCCAGCCCCACGTTCACCGGATTGTTCGACTTGTACGTGTAATTCGCCATCAGCTGCCACGTCCCCGACAACGAGCGGTAGGCATACCCCGCCGACACCGCATAATGGAGCTTGCCGTGGTACGGGATCATCCCCACGAAGCCCACGCTCACATGGTGCCGCATATACGGCCCCAGCGCATAGTCCGCCGCTGCCTGGAACGTCGTCGGCAGCATCTGCGTGAAACTCCCCGCCGTCGTATCGGCCCGGAGCGTGCGCGAAAGGTCCGTGTAGGCCGAGTCCAGCACATGTCCGATGGAGGTCGTTCCGTTGATAAGCCCTCCGAGGCCGTCCACCCCGAAAAACTCATACTCTTTTCCCTCGCTGTGGGTGCGGATCACCGTGGAATTCTTCTTGTTCCAGAACACCGCCCCGAGGTCGGCCACGCTGAACCCCACGTTCAGCCGCTTGTCGTCCGACTCGTACGTAGCCCCGAGGTCGAACGCGAAGCCCGGATTGCTCCCTATATTTTTGAACATATCCTTGAACAGGTCGCCAGTCCCGTGCGTAAAATCCACATTTCCGCCCCGCAGCGTGTAGTCCCCCGCCACCACATAGCGGTCGTACTCTTTCTTGACCGTCACGTCCAGTCCCGTGCTCTGGATCGACATCAGGCCGTTCACATACTTGAGCCGTCCCCCGACCCGCCAGTTGCGGCCCAGGTCCCGGGTGTAGCTCACCCCCAGTTCGACCCATCCCACCGCATTGGGTGTCATATCCACACCGAACGTCTTGTACTCGTTGATTGGATTGTCGAGGATCATCCCGAACAGTCCTTCCGGCAGCGAAGTCCCCACATGGGCCCGCGTGCGCAGCGTCACCCCCATGTAATCTTTCGGCCCGACGAAAAAGCCCGTGTTCACCAGGTCGAGGTTGAACCGCATCAGGGTCAGGTCTTTGCCCGCCGTCGCATCCATCAAGCCGCGCGTGTCGAGGTATTTCACCCCGGCGGCGTCTTTTTCGATTACCTTGTTATATGTAAAACTGTTATCGAACCCCGCGGTGAAACTTCCGAACAGCGGCATCGTGACGAAGCCCCTCGACGGGCGCATGGCCGGGTTGGCCAGCATCGACTGCGGCAGGTCGCGCGCCGTGAGCGTGAAATGATCCTGCGCCGCCGCAATACCGGGGAATAATAACAAAAGTAAAATGTATAATCGTTTCATAGACTCAAGGTTCGATTAAAAATTATGCGATGCTATGCATCGCAAGCCCGGCGTGGGCACACGCGCCTGCGCGGCAGCGCAGTCCCCTCCAACCCGCAGACTGGTTCGGGAAGGCGCCCGCCCGCTTAAAGGGCAAGAATGGAAATTTCGCGTTTACGCGGAATTTGCAGAATTGCCGCGGGCGCCTATAAGCCATATAAAAAAGGAACGGTTTATTTCGGATTGACCGTGTAGTCGAGCTTCACGCCCGCCACGATCTTCAGGTCGAGTTCGGACGGTGAATAGATGCGCGCCGCAGTCCGCTCGGCCGCTCCCATCGTCGTGGCCGTCAGGCGCAGGTAGAGTTTGTCGGCCCCCAGCAGCAAATCGATCTTATCCGCCGGAAGCGAACGCGAGATCAGGTTCCCGCCGTTCACGACCCCCGGCCGGAAAGCCGGGTCATCCGGTTTTAGGTTGTTCTCCGACGAAGGGAACCGCACCGGCTCGTCGAACAGCGGCACCGGCGTTTCGCAGTCCGGCTCCCGCACCGACACCGTGATCGACAAGTCGAGCGGCAGGCTGTTGGTTCCCGACAGCGTCAACGTCAGGTTCTCGTAGTCGATCTCCTTCTTATCCAGCTTGTGCAGGTCCACCTCCAGCTCCTGGTCGAACGCCACGCGGTCCAGCACCCCGTCCAGGGGGATCTCGACGGTGAAAACACCGCCCAGCGTATCCGCCGCCCCCAGGCTGTTGTGCGTCGGCGCTACGTACGCCGGATCCTGCATGTCCGCCGCCGTCGGGTTCAGCAACGTGTTCACATCCACCGCCAGCTCCCTAAAATCCTTGGTCAGCGCATCGGTCAGTCCGCTGCCGCTCACCGTCTGGTCGTTGCCGACGACCACCCGGGTAACGGCCCGCGGGGCGATATAGATCAACCGCCCGGCCGGTCCCGGCTTCAGTTCCAGCGGCGTGCCGTCGATCCGGAGCGATTCGATCTCGGCTAGCATCGGCGCGTTGTATTCGTTGTCGAGCACAAAAACGATCTCGGGCCGGTCGAAACGGACGTACTCCGCATTCCCGGCAAAATTGGCCAGGTCGTCCGTCCGGATCGTCCGCGATATCCGGCTGATCTCCTTGCGCCCGAAAAATCCGGCGATATAGTCGATATCCCCGCCGTCAACACCTACGCCGCCCTCCAGCGCCGCCATTTGCGGTACACGCCCTTCGAAACGGACGGTGATCCGGTTGCCGGCGTCCGGTACCAGCATGTATTCCGGCCCCAGGGCCAGCGGCTCCCCGGCCGTCAGGGTCACCGGCTGCCCGTCTTTCCGAAGGTTCGGCACCACGATCCGCAGCTCCGACCTGTCATAGCCCGCCACGCCGTCCAGCCCCGCCACTTCGACCGTAAAACTGCCTCCGTCGAAGATCACCGTATCGACCGTCGCCCCGCCGAGTCCGCTCAGGACGAACGACTCGGTGACCAGCCCCTGCGGCAGGTCGATAAAGCCCCCGGACGCCGGCAGCGCGGGCAATATTTTATACAGGTCGAAACGCTGCGTCGGCACCTCGATCAGCGAAGTGCCGACACCCGCTCCCGACAAGGTCAGGCCGGTGCTGTCCACGAACGTCAGCACGCCGTCCGGCCCAACCCGCATATTTTTCTCAATGCCGGCCAGCTCGAAAAGCGAGGAGTCGGTCGCCGTGACATTCCCGATCGGCAGCGTCGCGTCGGGCCGCACGTGGATATTCTCGAACATCCCCTTCTCGGTGCATCCCGCGGCGAGCGCCGCCGCCGAAAGCAGGCAAAGTATCCGTTTTCTCATAAGCATTATTCGGGCCTCCGGGCCCGTTTCACGCAACAAAGGTAGGCTTTTTCGGCCTGTCCGCAACCCCGCCCGAACGGAATGCGGCGCAAAATAAAACGCCCAACTATATATTTTGATGTACCAAATCTGTTCGTGAACATTTAATCCATCGAAATATATTATTAAATAACAAGGAAAACTCCACCTATTTGCCGATAGGTGGGGTCTTGGTACTGGTTAATGAACAATTGACGAAAGGATAAATTCCCACATTCGCCAGACTAACCTCGAAACAATAATTTCAGCGATGATTTTGACAAGAAACATTGACAATTGCTTTACAAAGTTTCTGAATGTTACCTTTGTTTTCATACACAAACATTTTTAGGTGAATAATGTCCGCGTATGTATCAATCGTAAATTCGGTAAGTTGAAAATCGTCAACGATTAGTTTTGAGATTGATAAATTAGCTGTTTACCACCTTGTTAAAACAGGAACAGCCGCCCGAAATAGGCGGCTGTTCTCTGTTATGTGATATTTCGTTTATTTCCCAATCAAGGGGAATCTAAATGTTGGCATAACTGCTATAATAGACGGCAATTTTATCTCATCGCCGAGTTCGAATTTTCTGATCCCGTTATCTATTTCAGCGACCGAGATGGATTTTGAATTCGGATTACTTGTTAGTTTTCCGTGAAATCCGTCGTTCGTTTGATAATTGCAATACTCAAGAATACCATTGACGGCTTTCCCTGTATAAGTTATACCGTTATATTCAAACTTGAAATTGCCATTCAAAAATCCCTTATAGACATTCAAGTTGTAGGAAATATTCAGCTTTTCGGGGTTGCTAAAAGTCGCATCCGTATTGACATTGCACCTGTATGTTAAAGGCCCATGTAAAATATCATTGCGATATGTTTCTGTTAATGTTTCCGTACCAGTCACATAGACATATCCGAGTTTACTGAGCCCTGTCCAGTATTTATGGTCTTTGAATGTCATCGTTGTTGTCATTTTACCATGCTTGACCTCATAACCGTTTTCGTTTACATAGTATTGATATGTTACTTTAGCACCAAATACATTTGTACAGGATTTGGTTTGAATGGGTCCGGTAGGTTCTGTAAATTCATATTCCATATTGCCAACAATCCGATACCTGTTTTCACGTTCCAAAGCTGCGAGTTCTTCCTCTTTCTGTTTTTGTTTGTCTATCCACGGTTTATTTTTACGAAGTTCAGCCAACTTATTCGTATATGCAGTGATTTTAGTTTCTGCTTCGGCTATTACTTTTGCATGGTTATCATAAAGATAATCGGATATTGCAATACCGTTCGGAAATGTCTTAACATCACGCCAACCGTTCATAAAATCGTTTTTCTGAATAGCGACAATTAAAGTATCGAGTTTTGCTCCATATTTACAACGCCATTGCTCATCTTTTTTGTCTTTATTGAGTTGCAATGCGACAGCCACAGAAATATCTGAATTTGTGTGATTCGTGCCACTTCTTGCAAATCCGTATGGAGTATCGTCTATTACGACATATTCCATTGGTTTCATCGTAAATTCCTGCCCGGCATTTTGCCCATAGCTCATTAGTGCAATTAAAGTTGCACATACCGTTAAAGAGATTCGTTTCATAAAGATTTAGGTTGTTTATCCACTCTCCAGTCTCGAAAGAGTCTATTCAACAAAGAAGGCGTGAGACTGTTAACTCACACCGCTGATAGGCTCTGGACAAGCCCGTGTCGAATACGAGAAAACAGCTCACGCCTTTGGTCGTATATAGACACGTCATGGTGGTATATAACAAACCAAAGGAGAGCATTCTCATATTCCATCGACACTTTTGAACTGTCCAGATTCATCAGCGAGGAATAAGCTAAACGCTTCCTAAATATGTAACGTCCCGTAGGACAATGCAAATATACTAAATCATCCTAATATTTTCATGTTTTACACACTAAATCAGCATATCTTAACCTTTCTGTAGGTTTTATCAGAAATCCGAAGAACCGTTCAATATCGGTCATCTTTCGAGTATTGTATCTATATGCGAACTCATCGCAATACATTTGTAAGCGTTTGGGCTTTACAGAATGGTATATGCCTTTCAACCCTCGTTTTAAGTGAGACCAAAAGCCTTCTATGCCATTTGTGTGAAATCCACGCTCATTGACGTATTTCCGAACTCCATGTTCGACAACCTCGTGTGTATAGCCAAAATCATGAACGTAATGATACCCGCCCCAACCGTCGGTAACGACAAATGAATCATCGTCAATCAAGCCGTTGATAATAAACTCCAATGTTCCAGCCCTCGTATTTGAAACCACATAGGCATGGACTTTATCATCGGACAATATGCCAACCACCGGAATCTTTTGTTTCATACTCCGTCCTCGGTTGAATCTGAAACGTCCTTTATTGCGACCTCCAATATAAGTTTCATCGACTTGCACAATTCCAGCATGATTGCCAATTCCTTCTCTCATAAGATTATGCCTTATACGATTGAGCATAAACCATGCGGTCTTTTGTGTTACCTCGATGTCCCGTGATAATTGAAGGCTGCTTATTCCTTTCTTATGCGAAAGAAACATGTAAATCGCATAAAACCATTTATCTAAAGGTATGTTACTACCCTCGAAAATAGTTCCGGTCGTTACCGTAAACCGTTTTCTACAATGCCTGCATTTGTATAATCCATTGAATATACCGCCAAAGGTTAGTCTGTAATGCTTTTCATCAACGCATCCGCAGTGAGGGCATACCGGAGCTCCATTCCAACGATGCTTTTCCAAGAAATCTTTGCACGCTCTGCTGTCGGGTAAAGATTTCATAAGAGCGAAAAACGATTTAACTTGTTGATTCACTATCTAATGCTTAGGTTATGTATTATTTAATAGATAAATATAATCAAAATTTTTAACAAGTTAAAATCCAGACTATTAAAAGATGATACTGTTA
>JAJBVQ010000078.1 GCA_020859745.1 Rikenellaceae bacterium | reverse complement strand
TCAGTTCTTTGAGCAGGTATTGCAGGTCGTCCGAGCGCATGAACGTGTAGCCCTGCCGCCCCAGGGAATCCTGATCCACGGCGATCAGGTGCTTGTTGGTCAGCAACTCTTTGGTGAAGTCCGACATATCCCGTAGGTCGTTGTTCACGATCAGCGGCGCCGCCAGCATGCACCACAGGGCGAAGTGGGTCTTGTACTCCTCATCCGTACAGCCCGGGAAACGCTTGTCCGGCGACGACGATTTGCCCTTACCGTACAGCCCTACCATCAGCAAATCCGGATCGTTCCACGCCCCCGGGCCGGCATATTGCTCCAATCCGTCCTGCGTGTCGAAAATATCCATGACCCCCACCAGGTCGTGATCGCCCGAATACCAGCCGTCGCGCGAGTCGTAGGTCGTGCGCCACAGGTGACCGCCCGCAGCCTTGGCCCAGAGCCACGGGCTGCGGCCGCCCCACTCGCAGATGGCGTAAACGATCGGCCGCCCGGTCTTTTTCAGGGCGTCGCCCATCTTTTTGTAGCGCGTGAAGGCCGTCGTGCGGTCGGTCGGCGCATGGCAGTAGTCGTATTTCAGGTAGTCGATGCCCCAGTCGGCGAAGGTCTGCGCGTCGATCTCCTCGAAACCGAGGCTGCCGGTCACCCCGGCGCAGGTCAGCTCCGCCGCGTCGGAATAGATGCCCAGTTTCAGCCCCTTGCCGTGGACATAGTCGGCCAGCGCCTTCATCCCGTGCGGGAAGCGCACCGGGTCGGGGAACATCCGGTTTTTGGTGTCCCGCCCGCCGACCCAGTAGTCGTCGATGATAATGTACCGGTATCCGGCGTCGCGCATGCCGCTCGACACCATGGCGTCGGCGATCTCGCGGATCAGCGAGTCGCTGACCTCCCATTCGAACTGGTTCCAGCTGTTCCAGCCCATCGGCGGGGTCACGGCCAGCGTGTCTACGGGCGTGGGCTCGCGCTGTGCCTGTGCGATGCCGCATCCGGCCAGGAGCAATAGGGCCGAGGCCGTCCAAATCTTCAATTTCATAAAGTATATGGTTCTAAAAGTTAGTGTCAGGACAAAGATAGCATTTTGGCTCGATTCTTGCATGTCGAAACATACCGGCCTTTGCCGGTCGCGTCAATTTAAATTCCGTCCTATGAAACTGAATCAGATCGAATTGGGTCCTCCCGATTTTACGCGTCCGGGAACGGTACGCGAGGCCTTGCAGGAACGCCATTCGGAACGTGAGTTCCAACCCCGCGGGTTAGCCTTGGGCCATTTGTCGGGGGTGCTGTGGGCGGCTTACGGCGTGAACCGCGAGGACGGCAAACGGACGGCTCCGTCGGCTATGGCCCTCTATCCGATCGACGTGTATGCCGTGTTTCCGGAGGGGATCTACCGGTATGTTCCGGATACGCATACGCTGGAACCGGTCGTCGAAGGGGACTACCGAACTTTCGCCGGGGTGCAGGATTATGTCTATACGGCCCCGCTCAATCTGTTGTATATAGCGAATACGGGTCGTTATGCCGGTTCGCCGCTGGCCCCGGAGATGTATCATTTCCTGGCGGGAACCGATGCGGGGCACATGAGCGAGAATGTGTATCTTTATTGTGCGTCGCAGGGGCTCAAAACGGTGGTGCGGGCCGGTGTCAAGGTCGAGGAGCTAATGCGGACGCTGATGCTGGATGCCAATCACCGTTTCGTTCTGGCGCAGACGGTGGGGTATTGACGGGACTAAAAATTCATTGGAGATATGAGACAGGTAGCGATTATCGGGGCGAGCGGCTTTGTGGGCTCGGCCTTGCTGGAAGAGGTGTTGGGCCGGGGATGGCAGGTGAAGGCCCTGGTGAGGAATGCGGGCAAGATCCGCCGCCGGGGGCCGGAGCTGAAGGTGGTCGAAACGGACGTGACGGACGAGGGCAAGCTGGAAAGGCTGGTCAGCGGGGCCGAGGCGGTGATCAGCGCGTTCAATCCGGGCTGGTCGAATCCGAATATCTATGATGAGACTTTGGAGGGTTACCGGGCGATTATCGAGGGGGTGCGGCGTTCGGGTGTGAAACGGCTGCTGGTGGTCGGCGGTGCGGGAAGCCTGTTCGTAAAACCTGGGGTGCGTGTGCTGGACGGCCCGGTGCCGGAGCAGATCCTGCCGGGGATCAAGTCGCTGGCGCAGGTCTATTACGATTTGCTGATGCCGGAGAGGGAGCTGGACTGGATTTTCCTCTCCCCGTCGGCCAGCATGACGGCGGGCGAACGCACGGCCAGGTTCCGCCTGGGCAAGGACGACCTGCTGGTGGACGAGGCGACGGGCCGGAGCCATATTTCGGTGCAGGATTACGCGGTGGCGATGATCGACGAGCTGGAGGAGCCGCAGCACCACCGGGAACGCTTCACGGTGGGGTACTGACCATACTGGCCTGTAAATGTGTTTCCGGCCGCGCCGTTGCATATGGATTATGCAGGGTGCGGCCGGAAACGGGTTGTTTTTGAACCGTAAATAAGTGCCCTCCGGCATGGGTAGGGTAAGGCTACCCCACCCGGTGCTCCACCTCCCGTTTGAAGTCGCTGAATACGTTCATGTAATTCATGAACGCGTCGTACGGCGAGTCGTAAGGATTGAAATAGCTGTGCACATCCCCGTCGGAGAACCATTTGGTGCACATGTAGTAGAAGTGGTCGGAAGACTGCAAGACATGCCACACCCGCGTCATATCCGGGTCGTTGAGCTTATAAATCTTGTCTTGCAGGGAGTACAGTTTGCCGAACGCTTCGTCCTGAAGCTCGTTCCCCAGCCAGGCCGTAATATCGCGTTCCTCGTCCGCCCACGAAATGGGATGGGGTACATGCAGCACCGCCACGGGTTCGTATTTCGCCGCGATCTGGCTCGGTGTCCGCAACTCCAGCTCGGGATGTTTCACGGCGTGGGTGATAAACTGATCCATGAATTCGAAAATCCCCGTATCCCGTTTCTGGTGTTCCCCGCAGGTCTCGTAGTCCATGAACAGGTTGATGATCTCGCCCTCCTGGTCCATGATCCAGTCGATGTATTTGTCCGCCGTCAGCGGCCAGCCTTCCCAACCCCGGTCGCTGAACCGGAACGCGATGTCATCGCTCAGCCGGAAATTGCGCAGCAGCAATTTCTGCTCCTGCTTGATGGCGTTGGCGTAGACGAAGTTCGGGCTTTTCCAGCCCAAAATATGCTTGGCCCCCTCTGTCAGCAAAGTGCGATAGCCCATGTTGTAGACTATTTCGCCGATGCTGTCGCTGTAAATGAGTTCGGTGTTCCGGAAGGTCGCGGGCCGCACGCCGAACAGCTCCTCCATAGTATCCGCATGCAGTTTCACCTGCCGCTCGAACTCCTCCGGGCTGGTCAGCGAGGCCAGCGAATGGGCGTAGGTCTCGGCCAGAAACTCGACGGCGCCGCTGTCCGCCAGCTCCTTGAAACTGTCGATCACCTCCAGCGCATAGAGTTTGAACTGCTCGATGGCGATCCCCGATATGGAGAACGATACGCGCACGTTCTCCGCCCCGTGCTCGCGGATCAGCTTGAGCAACAGTTGGTTCATCGGCAGGTAGCATTCCGCGGCCACCTTTTGCAGAATGCTTCGGTTGAGGAAGTCGTCGAAATAGAAGTGGTCTTTGCCCATGTTGAAGAACCGGTATTTCTTCAGCCGGAACGGTTGGTGGACCTGAAAGTATAGATTGAGGTTTTTCATATGCTGTTGAGGTTGAGTATTCGGTTGTATGGCCGGGGATTCCGGATCCGGTATGACGGGGTAATTCTGTTAGCTATTCGGTTACCGATTTATAGACGTCCAGCACGTTCTTGGCCGCGCCGTCCCACTTGAGTGTTGTAACTTCCTCCTGCCCTTTGGTAATGAACATATTGTGCAGCGCCGGGTAGGTCACCAGGCTGTATATGGCGTCCGCCATGGCGTCCACGTCCCAATAGTCCACTTTCACGGCATGGGTCAGCACCTCCGCCACCCCGGACTGTTTGCTGATAATGACCGGCACGTTCGACCTCATCGCTTCCAACGGCGAGATCCCGAACGGCTCGGATACCGACGGCATGATATAGACGTCGCTCAGCTCGAACATCCGCCGCACCTCGTCCCCCTTGAGAAATCCGGTAAAGTGGAACCGATCCGAGATCCCGAGCTTGGCCACCCGGCGCACCACGTGGTTGAGCATGTCGCCGCTCCCTGCCATCACAAACCGCACATTCGGCAAGCGCTTAAGCACCTTGGCCGCCGCTTCGACGAAGTAATCCGGCCCTTTCTGGTAGGTAATGCGCCCCAGGAAGGTGACGATCTTGTCCTCGACCCCCCGCTCTTCCTCCGGCCCTTCATGCGCCTTGAACCGCACGCCGTTGTGCACGGTCACCACCTTCTCCGGACTGATCCCGTATTTCTCGATCACGATATTCCGCGTCAAATTACTCACCGCCATCACCCGGTCGGCCGCCGCCATCCCTGTTCGTTCGATATTGTAGACGACGGTATTGACATTTTCGCCGCTGCGGTCGAACTCCGTGGCGTGCATATGCACCACCAGCGGTTTGCCGCTCACCCGCTTGGCCGCGATCCCCGCATAGTAGGTCAGCCAGTCATGCGCATGGATCACGTCGAACTTTCCCTCCATCTCTTTGGCCACCTGTGCCGCCACCATCGCATACCGCGCCACTTCCTCCATCAAATTGGCTCCGTACTTGCCGGTGAAGTTGTACCGTTGTTTCCAGATGTCCTGCGGTATGCCCCGCCGCTTCTCGTGCTGGAATTCGCTCCACTCGTTTTCGTACTCCTCCGGGCTGAGGTAAGGCACCATGTTGGAGTTGATCTGGATAAAGGTCAGTTGTTTCCACAGCTCCTCCTCGGTCTCCAATGTCCCGTACGGCGCTTCGACGTCCGAGGCGTTCTTGATCTGCAAAAATCGCTGGTCTTCGTCGCCGTAGGCTTTCGGCACTACGAAGATCACCTCCACGCCCAGCTTCGAAAGCCCGCGCGTCAGGCCGTAGCATGCGGTTCCCAATCCCCCGGCGATGTGAGGGGGAAATTCCCAGCCGAACATTAAAACTCTCATATGTACCGGTCCTTTCTTGTTTTCATGGATAAACGTTTTATCTGCCTCGTAAAAGGGCTGTATATAATTTAGGTGTGGGGTCGCGTTCCCGGAAAGGCTATCCCCGCTGCTCCTGTTCGCGGATCATGCGGTGTACCTGGAGCAGGGCCGCCACGCTGGGCGCGTAGGAGATGGCCCCGCAAGCCTCGTGCGGCGCGTCGCCATCGTACGCCTCCGGCACCGATCCGATCCCGTAGTTGAGCAGGTCTTCCTCGAAGCCGTCGAGCAGCTCTTTGGCGTGCGTGATGAATCCTTTGCCGTAGAGTCCGAATCCGGTGCGCACGTAGTGTTCCAGGAGCCACGGGAACACGGTTCCCTGATGCCGGGCGTTGTTGCGGCAGTACTCGTTGCCCCGGCAGATCCCCTGGTACAGGGGGCTGTTGGGGCTCAGGGTGCGCAATCCTCTCGGCGTCAGTAGGTACGCTTCCGCCACTGTGAATATCTTCTGTCGTTCGTAGTCGTTCAACGGCGAGTAGGGCAAAGAGCACGCCAAAAGCATGTTCGGCCGTATATCCGTGTTCTTTTCCCCGTTGTGGTAGACATAGTCCGCCAGATACGGCTGCTGGGGGTTCTGCTCCAGCCAGAAAGCGGCCTTGAAATTGTCCCGGATGCGTTCCGGCATTTCGACCCACTCTTTCACGAACGCGTCGTCACCGCCTACCTGTGCCATCTCCAATGCATAGCACACCGCGTTGTACCACAAAGCGTTCACCTCCACGGCAAACCCGGGCCTTTGCGTCACCGGCCGGCCGTCGTTCATGGTGTTCATCCAGGTCAGCGGCCGTCCCGGCATCTCGGCCCAGATCAGGCCGTTACCGGCCATGTGGATATACCGTTCGCGCTCGTCGTCGTACCAGTCGGCGTCGTTCTCCGTATTGTCGTCACCGACGCCGTCCCGGTAAGCATACAATATCTCCTTCATCGCTGTCCCGTACCGCGCCCAGATCTCGCTCTCCCCCCCTTGTATGAACGATTCCAGCTGCTGCAAGGCGTAGAAGAACCACAGCTGCGTATCGGCGGCGAAATGGGTTCCGAATATGCCGTCGTGCAGCCGGTTCTCGACATGGTAGTCCAATATCTCCACACACTGATCCGTCATCACATTCGGCTGCGTCAGGGTGATCCCTGCCAAAGCAATGAAAGTCTCCCGGCTTCTGGCATTGTACCACGGATAACCGGCCGTCAATGAGGTATGGTTCTCTTTAATAATAAGGAACTGCCGCGCCGAATGGTACAGTGCCGGCAAAAATTCCGTCTTCACCGTCCGCCGCGCGATCTCCTCCTCGAAAACCTGTGCGAGCCGTTCCGGCTGCATTTCGGAGGTGGAACCCGAAAAGATCACGCTTTCGCCCGTCGCAATATCCATCTCGAAATATCCCGTTGTCAACAAGTCCTCCCGAAACGGATACCCGCGCCGCTCCTCCTCGATATACTCGAAGTTGTGGTACCAGTCCGGCGCAGCCACGAACTTGGCACCCTTATTGACCTGCATATTGAGCCACGGGAACCGCGGATACAAACGCGACTTGACCCCTCCCGCGATCGGGTACGATTTTCCGTCGGCCTCCATATTGGCATGGCTCAACCCGTGCCGCGACCGGAACGCCAAGAACGGCCGCAGCCTTAATTTGGTCGCCGACCGCGCCTCCAGCAATGTATATCTGATGAGGAGCTGCTCCGCCGTATGCACCCACAGCATCTCCTTTTTCAAAAGCACGCCGCCCACGCGGTATATAATAGTAGGTGTCGGCGTGTACGAGAAGTCCACGATATATTTATGTCCCCGCGGCTCGTAGATCCCCGGGAAGCGGTGTATGGCCAGGTTGAACTCCTGCTCGTGCTGGATCACGGTCTCGTCCAGCGACGACAGGAGCACGAAATCCTCCCCTCCCAAAGCGTCCACCGGGCATACCATCAGCCCGTGGTATTTCCGGGTATTGCAGCAAACGATGGTGGTGTTCATGTACCCGCCCGCCCGGTTGGTACTGAGCATTTCGCGCTGCAGCGAGTATTCGAGGTTGCCTAATGCCTGTTTGTTGAATTGTAATATTGCCATAGTCGTCTGTCCTGTCTGTATGTAGTTCGGGTGCGGTATGTCGATGTTGGGGTTTCTGTGCAAACTATAGGCCACGACTGCCGGCAGGTGGGCCGAAGTGTGGGATGTTGCGGAAAAAATCGGTTAATGCTCTGTGTGTCCGCACCACCCCGCGATAGGTGGCGGAAATGGCGCGTGGGTATAGGAAATGTGATTAAAGAACCGGAATGTTCGAGGCGATAGCTCACCGTAAATATACTATTTTCTTTTTGTTTTCCGGTGTGTTTTTTACATTAATTCTGCAAAAAAGGAGAACTTTCCCCGAAAGTTCTCCTTTTGCGTCTTGCTTGGCCGGAAAGTTTTGCTATTGCCGGCTCGGTTTGATGTCCTTTATCCGGAGCTGCGGGGTGACGTTGCCCTGGTAGTGGTTCTCGACCACGTTGTAGCAAACGTCGATGGCTCCGCCCCGTTTGATGTGGTCGAAATGGTCGGTCTGCCCGAATGCGATGGCGGACATCGGGGTGAAAGGGCGCTGACCTTGTATCAGTTCCATCTTCAGGTGTTCGCCGCGCGCGCCGACCAGCCGTGCCGTGCCGTTGTCGCTCACATTTCGGGTGACGAACACGGGGGCGGGGTTCCCCGGCCCGAATGGCTGAAAGGCGTTCAGGGTCCGGCGGAAAGCCGGCGTAATGTCGGCGAACCGCAGCGGCTCGTCGATGTCGATCTGCGGCACCAGCATGTCCGGCTCGATATTGGCCTCCACGTAGGCTTCGAACCGGGCTTTGAACTCCTCGACCCGTTCGGGCTTCATGGTCAGCCCGGCGGCGTAGGTGTGTCCCCCGAAGTTCTCCAGCAGGTCGGAGCAGGACTCCACCGCCTGATAGAGGTCGAATCCCGGAACCGACCGCGCCGACCCTGTCACCAGCCCGTGGCTCATGGTCAGCACCACGGTGGGCCGGAAGTAGGTCTCGATCAGCCGCGACGCCACGATCCCGACCACCCCTTTCATCCAGTTCGGGTTGTAGATCACGGTGCATTTCTTGGCCTGCAGTTCCGGGCTTTGCTCGATGTAGCTGTGGGCTTCGAGGGTGATGTTCCGGTCGATGCTCTTGCGGTCTTTGTTGAAGGTGTCGATCTGCTGGACGAAGTAGAGCGCGCGCTGTTCGTTGAGCGCGGTCAGCAGCCGCACGACGGTGCGTCCCCCGGACTGCGCCCGCGGGTCCTCCTCGTCGATCTCGATCTCCATGCGCCCGGCGGCGTTGATGCGCGGCCCGATCTTGAAGACGATGTCGTCGATGGCGATGTTGTGCCGTTCCAGCCCGCACAGCTTGATGATGGCGGCAAGCCCCTTGTTGGGCTGGCTGTTGAGCCTCACGAGGCCGTAATGGGCCAGTATCCGGTTCTCGCCGATAATGGGTACGATGTCCGAGGCGATGCTCACGGCCACCAGGTCCAGCAGCGGCTCGATGGTGTCGAACGGCAGCTCTTTGAACTGGCAGAAGGCCTGTACGAGCTTGAACCCGACGCCGCATCCGGAGAGGTCTTTGAAGGGATAGGTACAGTCGGCCCGCTTGGGGTCGAGCACGGCCACGGCTTCAGGGATGGAGTCTCCCGGCAGGTGGTGGTCGCAAATGATGAAATCAACTCCTTTGCGCTTGGCGTAGGCCACTTTGGAACAGGCTTTGATCCCGCAGTCGAGGGCGATGATCAGCTTCGCCCCGTTGTCGGCGGCATAGTCGATCCCCTTTTCCGAGATGCCATACCCTTCGGCGTACCGGTCGGGTATGTAGAAAAGCAGGTCGTCCATCCACCGCGAGAGGAAGTTGTAGACCAATGCCACGGCGGTGATCCCGTCCACGTCGTAGTCGCCGTAGACCATCACGCGTTCCCGGTTGGATATGGCTTGCTCGATCCGCTGGACGGCGAGCATCATATCTTTCATCAGGTACGGATCGTGCAGTTCGCCGAGTTTGGGATCGAAGAATTGCCGTGCCAGTTCCGTTGTGTCTATGCCGCGCTGAACCAAGAGGTTCGCCAGCCTGGGGTCGATGCCGAGCGTGGTGGAGAGTGTCTCCACTTTCGCCGCATCGCCCGCGGGCCGGACGACCCACTTCTTGTCTGCGTGCATAACGTTCTATTTTTTTGTTTACTTTTTTTCATCATTGTCTGGTGTGCCGCGGGGCACTGTGTCGTACTTGCGGCGTTTATCCGCGCTTGCCGCTGTTGTCGGGGCGGAGGCGCTCTTCTCGGAGTGTCCGCCGTTCATTAACCGTACGGTTAAAATAGACTCCCGCGTCAGCGGATGGGCCGGTGCCGCTCGGCACTCGATCCGGGAGTTTACTTCGCCAATAGCGGAGGCCCGCCATAAGGCGGCGTATATCTCGGTCGGCAGGCCAATAAAACGGCCATCGGCCGCGCAGGCTGTGCCGGTAAAAATAACCGTACGCTTTATTTCATGTTGCCCGCGGCAATTCAGGTGCTCCCGGCACACCTGCCGGGCGGTATCTAACCCTGCGCTCCTGTCTCCTTTCAGCGGGGGCCCGGGTGGCGCGCCGGGAGATTTGACTTTTTCAGCTAATGCTGAAAAAGTCAAATCTCCTTTTTCGGCGGGCGCGCACACCCTCTGGGTGTTTTATTGGCCGCTTCTACCTCAACAGGAGGGTACTGCCCTTACGCCGGGCAGGCGGTGCGTGCCGCACCCCCACTTGGCTGTAACTGCCCCTGACAGCTGTAACTACCCCGGATGGCTGTAACTGCCTTTAACAAACGCCCCCGAGTGCCCGATACTGCGTGTCGCTGAAACGGTCTTATCGTTGGGCGATCAGCCGCATAAAGTTCCTCACGTAAGCCTCCTTCACCTGGGCCATATCCGGCACAGTCCCGCCGCCACTCTCGGTGCCGGCCAGCTCCGCCGCCATGGATGTCACCCCTTTGTCGGTAAACCCGCAGGGGTTGATATAATTGAAATACTTCAAATCGGTCGTCACATTCAAGGCGAATCCGTGCATGGTCACGAACCGCGACGCTTTGACCCCGATCGCGCAGATCTTCCGCTCCGGTTTGGAGCCGGTCGTCGGCAGCCACACCCCCGTCG
>JAJBVQ010000064.1 GCA_020859745.1 Rikenellaceae bacterium | reverse complement strand
CGTTTTGCCTGTTGGGCTTCCTCCTTGTGCCTCGGCCATCGGAGCGAACTCCATGGCATCTCGGCTACTGTGTCGGTTCCTCGCGCTACCTCGCCAAAGCCCGCAGCGGTCTTTGGTCTCGGTACGCTGCTCGGTTGTAAAAAGCGATCCGTCGGGCTTCCGAACTGTGTCTACCTAATATGCACAGGCTCTGCAATCACCCGTTTTGGGTTGCAAAGGCCGGAGCCAGCGAGGCCCAACAAGCGCAGCGCAGTTGCAGGCCTACGCCGGGGGTGGGTTGCCGTTCCGGCTTCCTCCTTGCGCCTCGGCCATTTAGGCGAGCCTAATGGCAACTCGGCTGCGGCGTCGGTTCGGCCTGCGCGGCTCGCTAAGCTCGCCGCAGAAAAGGGTAGTTACAACCCGGACAGCCCCAACGGGGCCAAAAAGAACAGTACCCTCCGAGGGGTAGGTACAAAAACGAACGCTTAAATAAAGCATTTATGAAAAATGTTATATTCTTATATAACCCCGTGTCCGGCGAAGCGCAGATCGTCGCCCAGCTGGACCGTATCGCCATGTACTACCAGCGGGCAGGATATGTGCTGACCCTTTTCCGCATCACCCGCGAGCGGGGCCTGTCGAACCTCTCCGCACTGATCGGAACCCTCCGGCCCGATCACCTGCTCGCCGCTGGAGGCGACGGCACCATCAACCGGTTGGTGAACTATCTCAGGCACAGGGATGTCACCATACCGATCGCCATCCTGCCGATGGGTACGGCCAACGATTTCGCCCACCTGATCGGCATGCCGAACAACCTGACCGATGCCTGCCGGGCCATCCTGAACGGGAAGGTACAATACCTGGACATGGGCCGGGTGAACAACCGGTACTTTATCAATGTGCTGAGTTGCGGCCTGTTCACGGAGGTGTCGCAAAAGACGCCGACCGCGCTCAAGAACACGTTCGGCAAACTGGCCTACTATTTCAGCAGCATCGGCGAGCTGCCGTCGTTCCGCAAGATGAACATTGAGGTAACGGCCGACGAGATCTCGTTCAAAGGGAGCTGCCTGCTGCTGCTGGTCTTCAACGGCCGCACGGCGGGCAACTTCAAGCTGGCCAGGCATTCCAGCGCCGAAGACGGCCTGCTGGATGTGCTGATCATCAAGGGCGAGAATATCGTGGAGAGCATCAAGAACGTCTTCCATTTCCTGATGAAGAAACGGGATTCGGCCTATCCCAGCGACATCGTCTACTTCCAGACGCGCAAGCTGCATATCGAGAACGACCAGCCCACGACGGATATCGACGGGGAGAAAGGGCCGGATTTTCCGCTCGATATCGAATGCCTGCCGGGCAGCCTGCCCATTATCGTGCCGCAGGAAACGGAATAGACTTTCCGACTTCCATACAAAAAGCGGCGTGATCCCCGATGGGATCACGCCGCTTTCGCTGTTTCTATACGAGGTTAATCGCCGATATGGGCGAACAGCAGATAAGCCACGATCAGTGTCAGCACGATATTGAAACCTTGTGCGATCAGGAAACCCCACAGCGGTTTTTTGAAACTTTTGTTGAAGATATCCTTGAACCGGGTCTCCAATCCGATGCAGACGAAGGCGATAGCAAAGAAGGCCCCTTGCAGGTTTTTGGTCACCCCGCCCACGCTCTTGGCCGTTTCGAGCGGCATGGCGAAGCTGAACACCAGAGAGGCAAATACGAAGCCGAGCACGAATTTCGGGAACCGTTCCCACAATACGGCCGGCGTGGGCTTCTCCCGGTGGTCTTTGCCTTTGTACGACCAATAGATGGAGATGGCGAAAGCGGCCAGACCGAGCAGCACGTTCTGCGAGAATTTGACGATAACGCTGTATTTCTCGGCCGTCTCTCCGAGCACGGAACCGGAGGCCACGACGGCGCCGGTGGTGTCGATGGTACCGCCCATCCATGCCCCGGCCACTTCCGGCGAAAGTCCCATCCAAACGGCCAAATAAGGCATGAAGTACATCATGGGTATGGCTACGACGAGCACCAGCGAAATAACGTACGACAGTTTCTTGCTGTCTCCTTTGATCGCGCCGCAGGTAGCTATGGCTGCCGACACGCCGCAGATGGAGACGGCGCTGGCAAGCATGGTGGACATCTCGCGGTCGACGCCCAGCTTCCGGCAGATCCAGAACCCGAAGTTCCACACGCAGAAGACCACGACGAGGGCCTGGATAAGCCCCAACGCCCCGGCCTGCATGATCTCGCCGAAGATAACGGTGGTGCCGAGCAGCACCAGCCCGATCTTGACGTAAAACTCGCTTTGCAGCGCGGGCCGCATCCATTTAGGCACGCCGATGGTGTTGCTGATAAGCAGCCCCAGCGCCACGGCGAAAAATACGCTTTCAAGCCCGGTCGTCTCCTTAATGGCGGGTGACGAGGCGATATACTGCGCTCCCATTGCCACGGCGAAAATCACGAGCAGGGAGGGCAGGATCCCCCGCGTTGGTCTGCCGAGTATCTTGCATGCGGCGTAAACGATCACAAACAGACCGGCGATCAGTATCACGATGTTTTGCCAACTGCCGACGGTGTCGAGGGTCTTGGGCATAACGGGCATCCACCGGGGCATCGCAATGGCGAGGATCATTATGATCAATCCTGCGGCTACGGCAAGCCAGTCTTCGGTCTTAAAATGGTTCAATAGTCGCTGTCTGGTCATCCTATTCTTTATTTTAATCTGTTCGTTTTATTATTACCCAGGGGAGGATACTGTTCTTTCTGTGAACAGAAAGAACCAAAGAGCCGACGCGGCAGCCGAGTAGCCATCAAGCTTGCTTGAATGGCCGAGGCGCCAGGAGGAAGGCGAAGCCAAACTTTCGAGGATGCTTGCGCATCCTAAATCTATCACAGCCTCACTTTTGGCGCAACGGTCGGGGCGTAAAGCCCTTCGGGCCAGCCCCGCCCGTTCGCCAAAATAGAAGGACTTCGGCAGACTGAGGAGCAGCGCAGCTGGCTCAAAAGTCTTTTGGGTACCTTTTCTTCAGAAAAGGTACGGTTCCATGCGGGTAGTAATAAAACGAACGGTTAAAGTAATAATCAGCGTTTCATAGCGCGGTCCATATCCCGTTTGGCATCCTTCTCCTTCAGGTTTTCGCGCTTATCGTACTTTTTGCGGCCCCGGGCAAGCCCGATCACCAGTTTGGCCAGACCACGGTCGTTGATGAACAGCCGCAGCCCCACCACCGTCAGCCCCTTGTCCTGCAAGGCACGTTCGATTTTGTTTATCTCCTTGCGGTTCAACAGCAATTTTCGGTCCCGCTTAGGCTGGTGGTTGTTATACGTTCCCCAGTGATACTCCGCAATGTTCATCCCGTGAACGAACAACTCCCCATGATGCAGATAGCAATAGCAATCCACCAGGCTCGCCTTGCTCATCCGCACCGATTTGATCTCGGTGCCCGTCAGCACGATGCCCGCCACCCACTCCTCGAGAATCTCGTAGTCGAAAGCGGCGCGCTTGTTCTTGATGGATATTTTGTTCTGTTCGGCCATAATTTCCGTGTGCAAAGATAGCGATTCTCCCCGAGGTTGCACTAAGTCCAAATACCTAATCGCCCCTCCCCTTAAAACGAAAGATGCCCGGCGCTGTGGACAGCGCCGGGCATCATATACCTCTCTGTTCAGAAACCGACTAGTATTTCATTTTCACTTTCACTTTCACGATCTCCACGAACTGTGCATGTTCGAAGAAGTTGTAGAAGTTCACTTCGGTTGCAGCCAGTTCGGCAGCTTCCGGGTTCTGAGCGATAGCGGCCTTCAGGTTCGAGATCAGAGCGTTAGCATCACCTTCCTGTGCAGCGATAACCGCTTTCACATAGTTGGCACGCCAAGTGTTCATACCTGCCAGCTGCTGTTTAGCTTTGGCCACGTTGCCGTTCAGCAGTTCGGCCAGTGCCTGGTTGTAACCGTCGAGGGTACGAGCGGCAGCGGCGTAGTTACCGTTAGCCAGTTCAACGAGACCCTTGTTGTATTTAGCTTCCGGTGCGGAAGAGGCAGCGAAGAATTTGGCTGCTTCAGCCTTTTTGCCTTCGGCCAGAGCTACGACACCCAGGTTGTTGATGACGTTCGGGTCGGTGTTGTTCAGCGAAGCGGCTTTCAGGAAAGCGGCTTTGGCACCTGCGTAATCGCCTTCGTTGGCCAGAACCACGCCGAGGTTGTTGTAACCGCGGTAGCAGTTGTATTTTTCGGCAGCGGCTTTATAGATCTTAGCCTTGGTAGCGTTGTCGTTGTACAGGGTGGCAGCGAACAGCATCTCTTCCACGTTCAGCTTGTTGATGTCGGTAGCGACAGCTTCTTTCAGCTCGTTGTCGGTCAGACCTTCGACCTGAACGTTAACGGTCATTTTCGAACGGCGCAGTTCCGGAAGGATCTTTTCAGCCAGCACTTTGAAAGCGGCGCTCATGTTCTTGATCTCGCGGTCGCGAACCTGCGGATCGCTGTACATAGACAGTACCTGGAGGATCAGCGCTTTGTCCGGGATATCCGATTTTTCGACCAGTTCCTTGAAGCCTTCCCAGTCTTCGCCCATCGCGTTGATGTCGAACTTGGTGTCAGCCGGCACTTTGTCTTTCTTGAACTTGGCGCTCATGGCCTTGTGGGTAGAGGTACCGCGTTCTTTGGACAGTTTGTCGTTGAAAGCCAGCGGGCCGTCCGGAGAAGCATATGCCTGAGTGTAAACATCGCCTACTTTCTTCTTAGCATCGCCCGAGTTTGCGATGATGAAGTCCTGCAGGGATTTGATGTCTTCCTTAGAGAGCTGGTTCGAGCGAACGTTGGCCCGGTTGATCACGAACATGATCTTAGCCGATTCCGAAATGTTGGTCACGCGCTGGAAAGCATCCGGAGCGATAGCCACTTTCGCATAGTTGTCGGCCATGAGCTGCAGCGAGCTTACACCGTTGGCAACCACGATCGGGGTCTTGTATTCGGTGAAGTTCTTGATCTTCTTACCGCCTTTCAAGCACTTGGCCTCAGCTTTGAGTACGAGCTGCGACAGGCGCATCGACGGGTTGTACGGGATCGCTACATCCATGGTGAAAGAGCCGCCCGAGTAAGGAATGACGGTATAGTTGTCCTGTACCTTTTCCCCCTGGAGGAATTTCGGTTCGCCGGCGTATTCGCTGCCGTCGATGGCCGAAACGATCACCGGAGTCACTTTCAGCACGCCCTGTTTGTGGAATGCTTTGGCCGGGATGTTCACGGTGATGGTGGTCACGGCGTTGTCACCCTTGAGGGTAACCACTTCCGGAGCGCAGGTAACCGTAATGCCCTGTGCGGTCTTCTTCATCATCTTGCTGAAGCAGTTACAGCTGGTGAGAAGAGCCGACGCAGCGATGACCGCGAGACTGATGTTTAAAAACTTTCTCATAATCAGTTAATTGTTATTTAATTGGTTTTTATTGTTTTCTATCCACTCCATTGAAGGAAATACAAAGTTACGAAATTGTTTCGGAAAATTCTTTAGGAGCTGCGAAAAAAATCCTTTGCGCTTTTCCTCGGAATTCCGGCTTCCGCGACTATATATTTCGGTTGTTTCCGAAGTTTCTTTGTCTCTACTGTTCTTTGTCGATCAGCACTTTGCGCGAGAGTTTCAGTTTGCCGTTCTTGGGATCGACCCCGATCAGCTTCACGTCGATCTGGTCGCCCTCCTTCAGGCCCGTCTCTTCCATCGTTTCGAAGCGGCGGTGTGCGATCTCGGAGATGTGCAGCAGGCCGTCCTTGCCCGGCAGGATCTCGACGAACGCCCCGAAGGCGACTATCGTCTTCACTTTGCCGTGATAGATCGTTCCCACTTCCGGCACGGCCGTGATCCCTTTGATCTTGGCGATCGCCGCATCCACTCCCTCTTTGTTGGCGCCGAACACGTCCACTTTACCCACTTCGCCCTCCTCGGTGATGGTGATGGTCGTCCCGGTCTCTTTCTGCATCTCCTGGATCACCTTCCCGCCCGGGCCGATCACGGCGCCGATAAAGTCTTTCGGGATGGTGATCTGTACCATGCGCGGCACATGGGGCTTGTAGTCCGCACGCGGCTCGGCGATGGTCTCGGTCAGTTTGCCGAGGATATACATCCGCCCCTGGCGCGCCTGCTCCAACGCGGCGGCCAGCACGTCATAGCTCAAACCGTCTACCTTGATGTCCATCTGGGTGGCGGTGATGCCGTCGGCAGTCCCGGTCACTTTGAAGTCCATATCCCCCAGGTGGTCTTCGTCACCCAAGATATCGGAAAGAACGGCGACCCGGTCCCCTTCGGCGATCAGCCCCATGGCGATCCCCGATACCGGCTTTTTGATCTGCACCCCGGCGTCCATCAGGGCCAGAGTCCCTGCGCAAACGGTCGCCATCGACGACGAGCCGTTGGACTCCAGGATGTCGGACACCACGCGGATGGCATACGGGCAAACGCTGGCATCCGGGATCATCGGCTTCAAGGCGCGGAACGCCAGGTTGCCGTGTCCGATCTCCCGACGTGACAAACCCCGTGCCGGACGCGCTTCGCCGGTCGAAAAAGGCGGAAAATTATAGTGAAGAACGAATCGCTCGGTCCCTTCGCGCAGGACGTCGTCGATCATTTTTTCATCAAGTTTTGTGCCAAGCGTCACGGTGGTCAGCGACTGCGTTTCGCCGCGCGTAAATACGGCCGAGCCGTGAGGCGCGGGCAGATACCCCACTTCGCACCATATCGGCCTGATCTCCGTGGTCTTACGTCCGTCCAGACGCACCCCTTCGTTCAGGATCATATTGCGCATGGCGGGTTTGAGCGAATAGTCGTGGAAGTAGCGGCAGATCATGCTTTTCTTCGCGGCCAGCTCCTCGGCGCCGTGCTGCGCTTCGAATTCGGAGAGGTACCGGTCCAGTATCTCGTCGAACTTGTCGCTGCGCTCGTGCTTGGGCAGTTGGCTTTTGGCGATTTCGTACACTTTGTCGTAGGTAGCCCCGGCCACGGCGTCGCGCAGCGCCCAGTCGTTCTGCTCGTGGCAGTAGGTGCGTTTTTCGGCCTTGCCGACCTCCTGCATCAGTTCGATCTGCGCCCGGCACTGCTTTTTGATCTCTTCGTGGGCGAATTTAATGGCGTCGAGCATCACAGCTTCGGACACCTCTTTCATTTCGCCTTCGACCATCATGATATTGTCCTCGGTGGCGGCCACCATAATGTCGAGGTCGCAGGCGTCGCCGGCCATCTGCGAGAAGGTCGGGTTGATGACGAACTCGCCGTTGATCCGCGCCACGCGAACCTCCGAGATCGGGCCGCCGAACGGTACGGTCGATACGGCCAGCGCGGCCGAAGCGGCCAACCCTGCCAAAGCATCGGGCTGGATATCGGGATCGGCCGACAGCAGGGTGACGGTCACGAACACTTCCGCGTGATAGTCGCTGGGGAACAGCGGACGCAGGGCGCGGTCGATCAGGCGCGACACGAGGATCTCATAATCGGACGGGCGTGCCTCGCGCTTGAGGAACCCGCCGGGGAAACGGCCGTTGGCCGCGTATTTCTCTTTATATTCTACGGAAAGGGGCATGAAGTCCACGTCTTCCTTGGCGTCTTTAGCCGCCACGACGGTAGCCAGCAGCATGGTGTCTCCCTGGCGCACGACCACCGCGCCGTCGGCCTGCTTGGCCAGCTTGCCGGTCTCGATCTGGATGGTGCGTCCCCCGCTGAGTTCGATGTTTTTTTGGGTTGCGTTGTAATACATTGTGTTTTTTCCTTGAAAATTTGGGGCTAAGATACAAAAAAAACGGGCCGCGCAAGCGCAGAAAGCCCGTTATTCGTAAAAAAGACGACGGTTTCTTTGCAAACAGCAAAGAAACCGTCCCTTTCGGCTGAAATAAAATTACTTACGCAAGCCCAGCGCCTTGACGATGGCCCGGTAGCGCTCGATGTCGGTTTTCACCAGGTAGTCGAGCATGCTGCGGCGTTTACCCACCAGTTTGAGCAGGGCGCGCTGCGTGTTGTAGTCGTGTTTGTGCTGCTTGAGGTGTTCGGTCAGGTGCGCGATCCGGTAAGAGAAGAGCGCGATCTGGCTTTCGGCGGAGCCGGTGTTCTTGGCGTCTTTGCCGTAGTTCTGAAACAGTTCCTGTTTCTTTTCGGTGTTGATGTAGTTGCTCATGTAATTATACGGTCTATTAATTAGAAGCGGGGCAAAGATAGCATTTTTTTCCCGACTTCCAATCCCGGGCCGGAAAAAGTTTCAATCCAGCGAGCGGTACCGGATAAACAGCACTCCTTTAGGTTTGACGGTCACCTCCTGCCCCATGCGGAGCGGCCCGCGGCCCCATACGTCCAGCAGGGCGTAGTTCCCGGGGCAGGTCTGAAGCCCCATCTCCTCATGGCTCACCACAAACACGGATTCGGCGTCGGCGCTTTTGTTGAACACGGCGATCCAGCCGTCGTCCTTGGTCCCGTTTTCGGAAACGCCCCAGATCTCGGCGTCGGGGTCGTCGACCAGCATCATCGCCTTGCCTCCCTTACGGAAGCAGGTCAGCAGTTCTTCGTTCCCGCACGAGACGACGGCGGTGGAATCGGTTCCGTCCTGCCGCAGCGCGGCGCGCACGGCGGCGCATTGATCCGGCTCCTGCGCAGGGGCCTGTGCCCACGAAGCGCTCCCGATGAGCATGAAAGCCGCGGCGGCGATCCAATGTCTGAATTTTCCCATGATTTTGTAATGAATTAAGGTATATACACTTCCAGCACTTTCCCCTGCCCTTTGAGGGTCACTTCGTCGATCTCGGCAGGGAGCAGCACGGTCTCCCCTTTCTTCACGGTCTCGGTTCCGCCTTCGTACTCCAGCTCCAGGCTGCCGTCGAGGCAGATGTAGATCACGAAAGAGTCCAACGGGGCGTAATCCCGCACGGTCTCGCCCTCCACGATCAGGGAGTTGGTCTGGAAATAGGGGCATTTCTCCAGGGTCACCGGGGCATTGACTTTCGGCCCAGCCACGGTCTTGTAGTCCGACCGGGATTTGTATTCGATGGCGTCCAGCGCCAGTTCGGTATGGAGCTCGCGCCCTTTCCCGGTCTTGGGATCGACGCGGTTCCAGTCGAACACGCGGTAGGTGATATCGGAGGTCTGCTGGATCTCGGCGATCAGCAGCCCTTTGCCGATGGCGTGGATCGTCCCGGCGGGAATAAAATAGGAGTCGCCGTCCTGCACTTTATAGGCGGTCAGCAGCTCTGCAAGCCGTCCGGCATTGAGGTATTCGAGGTATTTTTCCTTGGTCACCGGCTGGTTGAAGCCCAGGTAAAGCTCGGCCCCAGGCTCGTGTCCCACGACGTACCACATCTCGGTCTTGCCGAAGGAGTGGTGCCGCTCGGCGGCGAGCTTGTCGTCGGGATGCACCTGTATCGAAAGGTTGTCGTCGGCGTCGATGAGTTTGATGAGCAGGGGGAATTCCTCGCCGTATTGATCGAACACTTTGTCCCCGACCAGGTCGCCCATGTAGATCTCGATCAGTTCCTGCAGGCTGTTGCCTTTGAGCTTTCCGTTGGAGACGACGGAGACGTCGCCGTCGACGCCGGACAGCTCCCAGCTCTCGCCGATCTTCTCCCCTTCGGGCAGTTTCTTGCCGAAGGCGGTCTCTATCTTACGCCCGCCCCAGATGCGTTCTTTGTAAATAGGCCTGAATTTCAGTGGGTAAAGCATCTCTCTATATTTCGTTTATGTTTTTTAATTGTCCGGTTTTATCACTACCCGTCGTACGGAACTGCCGCTCTAAGGCGGTAAGCGAAGCGAGCCGCGCAGGCCGAACCGACGCAGTAGCCGAGAGCCGCCAAGCCAGCTTGGATGGCCGAGGCACCAGAAGGAAGCCCGAAGGGCAACCCACCCCCGGCGAGGCCTGCAACATCGCTTCGCTCGTTTTGGCCCCGCTGGCTCCGGGCCCATAATATAGGATTTCGGCAGACAAAAGAATAGCGCAACTGGCTCAAAAGTCTTTTGGGTACCTTTCTTTCAACCGATGCTGTCGGCGAGTGCAGTGCTAGCCGGCTTGTACACTTCCGAGCGGCGAGGAGCAATACCGAAGCTCAACATAAGTACGGTTCCATGCAGGTAGTGACAAAACCGGGCGGTTCAATAATCAGAACGAACGTCCGGCGCCACCGCCGCCGCCCATGCCGCCGCCGAAACCACCGAAACCGCCTCCGCCAAAACCGCCTCCTCCGCGACCGCCGCCGAAACCACCGATGATCGGCGGGAAAATGATCGGCCCGCGACGGTAATTCCGCCGTCCGCCCGAACCCCCTCCGGAATTGTCG
>JAJBVQ010000133.1 GCA_020859745.1 Rikenellaceae bacterium | reverse complement strand
GCATAGTAAGCCCCATGGCAGCCACAGCCGCAAAAGATACGATGTTGAGTTTAGTCCTGTTCATATTTCCGTTAAAAATGATTGAGTTTCCGATTTAGGATACAAATATAATACAAACCGAGCGCAATCAAGCTTGCTTGGATTGCCGAGGCGCAGTTTATATTCTGCAAATATGGCAAAAATATTCCATCCGCCGCCCCCTTTCCCGAAATCGGGAGGAAAAAGTTACCTTTGTCTCCGGTTCGAAATTAAAAAATCCGCACACCATGTACGAATATATCAAAGGCAGAATCGCCGAGCTGACCCCTACCTATGCCGTGATCGAGGCGGGCGGCATCGGCTATATGCTGCAAATATCGCTGCAAACCTTTACGGCGCTCGGCAGCCTGACCGAAACGACCCTCTATATCCACCATATTCAGCGCGAGGACGCCCAGATATTCTTCGGTTTCCACCAGCAGAAAGAACGCGAGCTGTTCCGCCTGCTGATCTCCGTCTCCGGGATCGGGGCCAACACCGCCCGGATTATGCTCTCGTCCTACGGGGTGGAGGACATGGTGCAGATCATCGCCACCGGGAACGTGGGGGCGCTGAAAAGCGTCAAGGGGATCGGCGCCAAGACCGCCGAGCGGGCCATCGTCGACCTGAAAAACAAAGTGCTGAACGTGGCGGCCATCTCCGAATCGGCCCCCGGCATCTTCGCCGAAATGACCGAGAATATCGAAGAGGCCGTATCGGCGCTGACCATCCTCGGCTATCCGAAATCGGCATGTGAAAAAATCGTTAAATCCATCTACGGCGAGAACCCCTCGCTCACCGCAGAAGCTATTATCCGCCAGGCCCTTACCCAGCTGTAACGACCGCCCGGAGCGCCCGGCGGCGGGTTAAGATATTGTTAAATTAAGATTAATTCGGTACTTTCGCACAGCATTTTTTACGAATGCGCCTGACACCGAAATCATAACCAACACCTTATGGACAATATCTATCTGGTTGTCGTAGTAATTCTTATGGCGCTGGCAGTCTCCGACCTGATCGTGGGAGTTTCGAACGACGCCGTCAATTTCCTCAACTCCGCCCTCGGCTCCAAAGCCGCCCCGCGGTACGTCATTCTCCTCGTAGCATCGGCAGGTATCCTCCTCGGCTCCATTTTTTCCAGCGGTATGATGGAAGTGGCACGCCGGGGAGTTTTTTATCCCGAGAACTTCTACTTCCACGAAATGATGATGATCTTCCTGGCGGTCATGTTCACCGACGTGATCCTGCTGGATATGTTCAACACGTTCGGCCTGCCCACCTCCACCACCGTATCCCTCGTGTTCGAACTGCTGGGATCGGCCGTAGCTGTGGCGCTTGTAAAAATCTGGAATGCAGGCGGGAGTATGGCGGAACTGCCCATATACATCAATTCCGGTAAGGCATTGGGGATTATATCGGGGATATTGACATCCGTGATCGTCGCATTCATTACCGGTACCGTGGTGATGTACGTGACCCGCGTGATCTTCTCATTCCATTACCAGAAATCGTTCCGCTACATCGGCCCGCTGTGGTGCGGCATCGCTTTGACCGCCATTTCGTATTTCGCCATCTTCAAGGGGCTGAAAGACACGGCGATCATGCCCCACGAGGCGATGGAGTGGATGAACGCCCATACTTTCCAGCTGCTGGTCTACTGTTTCATCGGCTGGACCATCCTGATGGCCTTGGTGCAGTACCTGCTGCGGCTGAATATTCTCCGGCTGACCGTGCTGGCGGGAACGCTTTCGCTGGCGCTCGCCTTCGCCGGGAACGACCTGGTGAACTTCATCGGGGTATTCGTGGCGGGATTCGACTCCTACCACATTGCTTCGACTGCGGCTGCGGCCGGGGTGGATGTCTCGACCCTGAAAATGTCGGCCCTTGCGGGGGCAGTGCCCGCCAACCCGCTGATTCTCTTTATCGGGGGGTTGATCATGGTCACGACCATCTGGCTGTCGAAAAAAGCGCGGTCGGTTTCGGATACCGAGATCAATCTGGCCCGGCAGGACGATGGGGTAGAGCGGTTCGGCTCCACTTCACTTTCGCGGGCGATCGTGCGTGGAGCGGTCAATTTCAATAAGAAATTCGCGAAATACGTGCCGGAACGGGCACAGCGCTTTATCGAACGGCGTTTCGAACCGATGGCGGTGATCGAAGCGGAAGAGAAAGCCCCGTTCGACCTGATCCGCGCGACCGTCAATCTCTCCGTGGCCTCTATCCTGATCGCATCGGCGACGTCGCTGCGGCTGCCGCTTTCGACCACCTACGTGACCTTTATGGTGGCGATGGGTTCGTCGCTGGCCGACCGGGCGTGGGGTCGCGAGAGCGCCGTGTATCGCATAACAGGCGTGCTGACCGTTATATCGGGCTGGTTCCTGACGGCGGCGGTGGCATTTACGGTAGCGTTTATCGTGGGCATGGTTTTGATGTACGGCGGCAATATCGCCATTTTCGTACTGGCGGCAGTCTGCGCCTTCATCCTGTTCCAAAGCAAAGTCCTCTTCTCGCGCCGGCAGAAAAAAGCGGCCGCCCGCCAAGCCTATTACAAAGCGGATGATAAAGAGCTGAATATTATCGACGAATCGACCCAGGAGATCTGCAACGCCATGCAGACGATGACCAAGCTCTACAGCGACACGCTGGACGGGCTTGCCAATGAAGACCGCCGCAAACTGAAAGAAACCATGCGGGCGGCGGAGCAGATGTACCAGGAGGCGCACGAGCGTAAATACCGCCTGCTGCCGATCCTGCGCAAACTGGAGGCGAACAACATCGACACGGGACACTATTACGTGCAGGTGGCCGACTACGTGAACGAAGTCGCCAAGGCGCTGGTGCATATCACGCGGCCGAGTTTCGAGCATATCGACAACAACCACGAAGGGCTGAGTCCCGAACAGCTGGCCGACCTGCAGGAGATCAACAAACGGGTTTCGGCTATCTACGACGAGATCATCCGGATGCTCCAAACCAAGGATTTCAGCAACTTGGACGAGACGCTGATGCACCGCGACCAGCTGTTCGAAACGTTGGCCAAAGCGATTAAGAACCAGATCTACCGGGTGCGGGACAACGCTTCGAGTTCCCGCAGCAGCATGCTTTACCTGGATATTATCACAGAGACCAAGACCATGGTACTCCAATCGAGGAACCTGCTAAAAGCGCAGAAGCACTTTATCTCGGAAGAGGAAGAGTAGTTATCCATCCATCACAAAGGGCGGCGGTCACTTTCGTGACCGCCGCCCTGATTTTACCGGCTCCTCTTGCTTATTTGAACAAAAAGAACTGCGGTCGCCCATACACCGCAAAATTCTTGACATTACCCGCCATTTCGGGATCGCGCTGACGAAGACGAATAGCCGAAACCGCAGAAATTTCACCCAAATCAATAAGAACCAGATGCGGAAAAGGTGCTCGCTTGCCTTGCCATTGCGAATGCCAATAGCTCTTCGTATCGCCGTCAAACAGATGTTCGGCGAATCCTTCGTTGCCCCGCGCCTCCTCGGTATTGACGTACACCACCTTCCAGTTATCCTTCTTCAGCGGCTTCCCGTTTTCGTCCAACAACTCGATCTCCGCCAGGCAGGAATAGGTGCTGTCATAGGACGACGTTATCTCAAGCCCCAGATGCCGTAAAGTAGCCGTATTATCCAGTTCGAACGACTGCCATCCGTCAGCCGGTTTCATCGTACCGCGCAGGATGACATCCCCGGCCTCCATGATCGGAGTTTTGCTCAAGTCGCGTTTCGGACGCTTAACTGCATTCGGATCTTCGCCCAACTCGTCAAGAATCGGCTCCGTAAGGCCCCCGACCGTTCGTTTCCCGGTATTCTCCATAGCGAATACCACGATCTCGTTCCGTCCTTTTTTCAGCCACGGAGCAGGAAGGTACATCGTCTGCTGCGGCCCGATATTCCAGTACTTGCCCAGCGATCGGCCGTTCACCCATACGGCACCCTTTCCCCAGCCGCGCGTGTCCACGAAGCAATCGCCTACGCTGTCCATAACGAACGTTCCCCGGAAAAAAGCAGGCTGTCCGGCCAGATCGCCCTTACGGAACTTTAACTTGCCCACAGCGGCCTTATACAAGGGCAGGGGAGTGATCGTCCATCCGCATAGTTCCTCGCCGTTCAGCGTCACATTTTTCGTGATCCCCTTGCGGTTGTTCAGGATATCCGGCCCGTAATTAACACGCCCCACATTTTCGACCAGGATCTCCAATTTAGCCGGAGCTTTCGGAATATCCACCCGCAAATGATTCTGCCGATGTCGACGATCCAGACTGCCGACTTGCTTCCCATCTACCAGCACCACGGCATAATCGCGCAGTTCGTTGATAACTAGCGTACCACTGACAGGTTTATCGATCGTCGTCTCATAATGGATATAACCGAAATCCTGATCGAGATCCTCCATCGTCAACACGGTATCCGATTCGACACGCTCCCCGAAAGCCGCCGACAAAGGTGCACATTCATTCAGCGTAACCTCAGCAAATCCGGCCACCGGATTGTCGGCCGGAACCGTTGGCAGGGTAGTGCCCTGCGGTAGATGGCGCTGGATCATCTCGCGGAAAGCCGTGTATTTGGGATAGGCGTTCCCCCATTCGCCCAGCGGAGCATCGTAGTCGTAACTGGTCGGCTGCGGGTCATAGCCCCGCGGGGTATTAGTGTTGGCCCCGTTCGTATACTCGAAATTGGTACCCCCGTGGAACATATAGAGGCTGATACTGATCCCGTGCTCCAGCATCCATTCCAATTGCTGTGCGGGACTACGATAGTCACGATAGGAGTGGCGTTCCCCCCACACATCGAACCACGCCGGATAAAATTCGGCTACAAAATAGGGACCTCCTTTATGGAAACGATCAATACTGCGGATAATATCCTCTCCGACAGCGCCATTGACGGTAGGAAGCGCCCCCTCCACATAGCCGTTCGGCATCTGCCCGGCACCGTCGCACGTAATCAGCGGCACATTGAAGCCGGCACCTTTCAGCATATCGCGGATTGCCGCCAAGTACTCCTTGTCGTTCGAATAGGAGCCATACTCATTCTCGACCTGCACCATAACGATCGGACCGCCATTCTCGATAGTCAGCGGAGCCAACTCTTTACCCAACCGGTCGATATAGCGTTTGCAGGCCGCCAAAAACTTCGGGTCTTTACTGCGCACGACCATCTCCTTGTCTTTGAGCAGCCAATAGGGATAACCGCCGAAATCCCATTCGGCGCATACATAAGGCCCCGGACGAAGCAGGACAAACAGCCCCTCGCGCTGCGCTGTACGGATAAACTCGGCCAGATCGGCCTGGCCGGTGAAGGCGAATTCGCCGGGCTTTCGTTCATGGAAGTTCCAAAACACGTATGCCGAAACCGTATTGAGCCCCATCGCCTTGGTCCTGCGCATCCGGTCGGCCCAATATTCTTTCGGAATACGGGGATAGTGCATCTCGCCGCAGATCAACTGCACGCTTTCACCGTCCAGCATAAATTTACCGTCCGATATTTCGAACCGTTTGCCCCAGGCATTCTGTCCCATGAAAAACAGGATGGTCACACATAACAAAAGGTATTTCTTCATCTGTATCTAAAAGATTTGGTATCAGAGGTTAAAGTTACAAAATAGGATAACAAAAAAAGAAGCCTTTCTTTTCCTTGTACCGGAAAGAAAGGCTTATCTCCAAATTTATTTTACCCAAGCTGCTATCCCTAATTGGCAGGCAACGGATCCGAAGAATCTATATCTACCCAATCCACCACCTTTCCTTCAAAACCGATGGTCGCTCCGCTCATATTGACCGTCACATCGTACAAGTACGATTTACCCGGCAGTAATACAGGTGAAAAACTCCCCGTAAACGGCTCAGACCGCCCCGGAACATCCGTAACGGTAAGTATTATGGACATCGCAGCCCCACTGACCAATATATTGGTCCTCTCACCGCTGGCATCCGTAAGCACCTGCGTAGGGTCCGCCACAGTTAAAATCCCTGTTTCCGCATCCAGTGCGCCCGTTTTATAAAAACCGCTGACTGCCAATTTGGCCTGTGTCAGGTCAGTCGTCCCGTCACTTGCCTTCAGCCGGAAGCCGATCTGTGCTCCGCAGTGCCGGAAAGCCAGCTTCGCTTTCGTACCTCCCGCCGTCGCCACCACACCGCCCGTCTCGGCCCACAATACATCCGTACCATGTGCAACCGGTACTGCATGGGCGTCACCCACGGCAGCGACCCGGGGAGCATAAGCATATATGTCATATTTGGTACCCGTCCTCAATGACACATTTCCACCGGTAATATTCCCCGCGGCATCGGAAACGAACGTTTCGTTCTTCCATTCCGTGGTCGCGAAATCGGTCGGCGTTCCCGACGCCGTCAGCACGTAAACGCCCAGATTCGTTGCAGGCAGTGGATCCAAATGCCCGTCGTAAGCCTTTGTCACCGTAGCCGGCACCCCCGTATTCCCGTCGAATGCCACCCGACCGCTCAGTATCAGTTCGGACTGCTCGCCAAAATGGGCGTCTTTCTTCGAACAACCGCTCACGGCTAAAAAGACCCCCGCAAGCACAATGAATATTTTCATGGTATCAACCTGATATTTAAACTATTGACTTTGATTATCACACCCTTTCGCCTAATTGTTGACATCGACATTCCCGGTTTCGTTTTCCCACGGAATGACCCCGGCCTCCAAGCCCAGCGTCGAATTCCGGTCGATTACCGTGATTGTAATCAAAGTCGATTTTCCCGGCAGGAAAGTCTCTTTCTTAACCCCCGAATAGACCCCGGCGTTCGGGCCCGCAGGAATCGTAACCGTCACGTTCAGTTCCATCGGCCCCTTAGCCGGCAGGAAACAAACGGCTTTCCCGGTCTCCGTCAGTTCGATCGTGTTGTCCGCCATGCCCGGTGTCACCTTCCCGGTTGCAATGTCCAAAGTCCCGTCCTTATAAAAACCGGTCACCTTCTACGTCGCTCCCGTAATATCCGGGTTGCTCGTTCCGTCGGCGACGATCTGGAAAGCCACCTGCGCCGTTTTATGCTCGAACGTCAAAGCCACGTTATGGGTCGCCGCATTCGGCTTTTCACCCAAGGTCTTCGCCCACAACACATCCGAACCGTGTGCCACCGGAATAGCGGACGACGTAGCGGAAGTCACCGCCGGAATATGGGGACTGTAAGCGTATATGTCGTAAGTGTATCCCGTCGTCAGAATGACCGGATTGTCGGGATCGGCATTATTCAAGGCGCCCGAAGCGTCCGACACATGCTGCACGTTGGCAATGGCCGCCGTAGAAACCGTCTCGCCGCTGATCAGGTCCACCACATGCACCCCCACCGCCAGGTTTTCGGGCAGGGTTTCGGTCTCCACTTTGGTCATGGAAGCCTGGCTCCCGTTCCCGTACAAGTCGATCGCCGTACCGGTCAGCGACAAACGGCACGGATCACCCTTCGGCAACCCATTCTTCTCCTTGGAGCAACCGCTCAGCCCAACGGCGAACACGGCCGCAGCCGCAGTTGCCAGCAAAGTAATCCTTTTCATATAGTCAGCACTTTTAATTACCATTAATTATTAAGCCCGGAACGCGGCACACCGCCCGGACGGTTATCCACATTCATTCCCGTTCCCGTCACCTCCCACTTGGTCACCTTTGCTGCAAACCCGGCCGAACTGGTAGCCGCCACTTCTATATCGATGTCGATATTGATCTCGATATCGGTCGGATCGCCCATTCCCCCGTTCGAGATATTTTCCTCGATAGCCTGCGATCCCCCGTTACTGAAATCCAGGCCGAGCCGCACCGAATTATCCGCTGCGGAACCGTCCGGATTGGTCGCCGACACCCCGAATACCAATACATTGGCCGTGTACCCCCCATCCCCGGTCGGTTGGGGATCGAGCTCCGTGATCGAGGCATAGCCGTCGCGGCATTCGCCCGTTGCCAGCCTTACCGAAGGAGCCACACCGGTCAACGCCGCCGAAACCCCCGTCACCGCATCGCAATCGCCCGTCAGCCGTATATTCAACACCACGCGCTGAACCAAAGGCTCCGGCACCAACGTACGCTGGACGGTGTCCTGCTTGGATATCTTCAGGTCGCCGATGTGGGTGCTGTAAAGCCAGCCCGGTTCGCGGACCCACATATCGTCCCCGTCGGCTTTTTTGTTCAGCGGCAGGGCATAGGCATACGCTTTGTCGAAATCTTCCATATAAGTGAACCCGACTCCCGGCACGTCTTCGTTCAATGCCAACACCTTATAACTACCCGAAGGCAAAGTGCCGCTATACGTGCCGTTCTCACTGAGCCCCCTTGTCAGGGAGCCGTTCTCACCGTAAAAATAGAGGGTCACCTGCTCCGGCACCGCCTCGCCCGGCGCCAGCTTCTGCCAATCGAAATCGAACTGTACGCGCCCTTCGTCCGGTTTCACATACAGGTCCCTCCTGACGCACGACGTGGCGAATACCGCAACCGCAGCCGCGGCTGCGCAAACGACCGCCCCTTTTCTGCCCGATCTCCCGAAATGTAATATCTTACTCATGCTATTTGCGTTTCCCTAAGCTAAACTTATTTCCGCCCCGCCCCCAGGCCGAACCGGTATACCAGCGACACCTTGGCCCCCGTCAGGCCGAAATAATTGGCCGACCGGGACGACTTGTACATATAATGCGGCGCATCGAAATAGTACCTGTCATAATCGCCGGCGTGGACATATCCGCCACGCAGTCCCAGCTCCATCCCGAAATGGCGCGAGAACGGCAGGTAACCGCCCAGCGAGATCCCCGCCCCGTAATAATCGCCCGTATTCCCCGTATCCTGATTTTTGAACATGTAGTCGAACTGGCCGATATGCCCGTAAACCCCGACGTACAATCCCCGGTACTGACCCTCCTTGCGTCCCGTCCAGTAACGTATTTCCGGACTGATCTCGTTCACCGCGTAATGCTTTTTATAGAGGTTCATATTCCAGTCCGTATAAACCCCTTCGACAGCCGCCGACCACCGCTTTGCGAAATAGAATTCCACTTCCACGTTCGCCGCTACGGCCGCCCAGTAAGCCAGGTTGGTCTTAACCGCCACCAACGGCCGCACCAATACCAATGGCTCGCGTTGGGCTTTAAAAGGCTTATCCGGTTTAACCGGCTTGGCTTTCTGTTCTTTGACCGGCTTGACTTTAATCTTACGTGCCTCCGCCACCTCCCGGACCAATTCCGGACTCCCGACAATTTCATATTCGGCGATTTCGGTTTTCCCCGACTCCGGTACCGCACTCACTTCAACCTGCGCCACTCCCGGCGTCACTTTTAGGGTCGATTCCTCCGCCAACAGCCGCCGGATCAGGTCGTCTATCTCCGGATCGCGATCTTCAGGGCACGGCTCTTCCGCTGTAACAACCGGAGCAACAGGCGGAACCACCTTTGTTTTCGGCGTCTCCGGCAATTTCTGCAACTCCGCGTTCCGGGTCAGCGAATCGATATAGCGCTGCAACTCCTTATCGGCAAGATTCTTCCCATCCCCCTCGGCATCCACGGTCATTTGCACAGGCTTTGCCATTTCCTCGATTTTCGCCGCAGGAATAGTTTCGATCTTCACCGGCCGTTCCGCCACAACACCAGCAATCTCCTTGCCTTTGCGACGTCCGAAAACATCCTGATCGTCCCCGAACGGCGATATATACCTACGCTCTTCATCCGCCGACGAACCAGCCTGCCGCATCCCGCCGCCGGCCTTGGCCACCAGTACCCCGTTCAAATAAACCGTGACCGTCGTCTGTTTCAGCATATCGAACAGGCGCTCCGGCATAATGACATTATTGCGGGCCACCACCTTGCCCGTCACCACGACCGGTTGCCTGAGCTGCGACTGCCGGATCACCGGCGCCATATACGCCTTTACCGCCTCGATCCGCCGCTCGGCCACCTCCACGCTCCCCAACTGTTCCGCCGTAGTGGAGTAGGAGCTGACCACGATCGAGTCGATATGTGCCGTCGGCGTTTCGGCCAGTTGCCGGATCAGCTTGTCGAATTTCGACATGGAAGCGGCATTTTGCCCGTACCGCTCGATCAGTTCCGAACTCCCCAAGCCGAACGTAAAAGTGATCGCCTGCTTTTGCGGCGCACTCAGCCCCGGCACCTGCGCACCGGCACGCCCGATACTCCCCGCCAGACACAAACAGCCCCCTGCCGCCATAGCGATCCACCGTCCTTTAACGGTCGTTATAATTGATTTTCTGCGTTTTGCAAAACCCATATCTTTCCAATTATTTCTGCCTATTCCCAAGAGCGGATGGCAT
>JAJBVQ010000129.1 GCA_020859745.1 Rikenellaceae bacterium | reverse complement strand
CTTCAACCCCATCCTCGCCGACACCGCATCCTCAGCCTCGACGACCTGAACCGCCGACTCCGTAAAGCCGTCACGCCCCAGCCGCCCGCTCGGCACCCAGATCCAGATGACCGCCGCTATCTCGCCGAACGAATTGAACACCGGCGCCGCCACACAATTCACCCCCTCCATCTGCTCCTCCGCATCCGTCGCATAGCCCTGTCTCCGTATCGCATCCAACTCCGCTTCCAGCGCCTTCCGGCTTCCGATCGTATTCTGCGTAAAAATCCGGAAATCCACCGCCCCCAACGCCGCCTCCCGCTCTTCGGCAGGCAGGAACGCCAGGTACAGTTTGCCCGGGGCCGACGCATGCAGACAGAAATCAGTGCCCGGCTTCAGCATGAAGGTGAAATTGTGCGACCCTAAGACCTGCTCCAGCAGTACCACCCGGTTGTCCATAAAGACCCCCAGCATCACACTCTCGCACACCCGGTCGCGCAACGCCCGCATCGGCTGCAAGGCATACTCCACCAAACCCGCTTCCCCCAGTGCCGCCAGACCCAGCCGGAGCAGGCGCCGCGACAGCGTAAACCGCCACGTCTCCGGATCGAGACAGACATACCCTTCCTCCGTCAGCGCCGCCAGCAGGCGGTGCAGCGTCGTTTTCGGAAAGTCCAGGTCCGCCAATGTTTGCGCCAGCGTCCTGCCCCCCGGCCAACGGCCCAGGTACTCCATCAACGCGAACCCTTTGTGCAGGATCGGCACCAAATAGCCCTCTTTCCGTTCCATTGTCAGTCAATTAAATTATCCCTTTTCAAAGAGAGTCAAGCCGGATCGACCCGGAACGGCCGAAGCGAAGCCTGCTCAAATCCCTATCCGGACAAATATATGTATTTTTTGGAACATTGTTCCAAAAAATACAAAAATCACCGGTCATTCCGATGCTCAGCCCCGCTGGAAGCCGAATGTTTTCATACATCCCCAAAGATGGGCGTTTAAAAACCGGGGGGAAATACTATCTTAGGAACAGATTTTGCAATATACGGCAACAAACCTTACCTATCCTACTGTATTTACTACTCCCCGAGCGGTCCATGGTCCGGAAGATCATCAAATATACGTTGCGCGTGCTGGCCATCCTGCTGGGATTGGTGCTATTGCTTCTGGTGGCCCTTTACCTGCCTCCGGTGCAGGATTTCATCAAGAAAAAAGCCGTCCGGTACGTCTCCGAGAACCTCGGCATGCAGCTCTCCGTGGAGCGGCTCCGGCTGAAATTCCCGCTGCGGCTGGCCGTGGATGACGCACAAGCTATTACCACCACGGGTGACACTCTCTTCAGCTGCCGCACCCTGCGGGCCGATGTCTCCCTGCTGCCGCTGCTGCGCAAAGAGGTGGTCGTGAAACGATTCACTTTCGGCGACGCCTCGTTCCACCTGGCGGATACCACCGGAGCGATGGATTTGCAGGTGCGGGTCAAGGAGTTCGCCCTCGAAGCCGACAACGTGGATCTGGGCGCGCAGGTCGCCCACGTGCCGACGATCCGGCTCAGCGGCGGCGACGTGCGGCTGGCGCTGGGCGAGGCGCAGCCCGACACGACGGCAGTCGATACGGCCTCCGCGCCGCTTCTGTGGAGGATCGTGGCCGAAAAGCTGACCCTAGACGACATCGCGTTCACGATGCACACCTCGCCGGCTGTGACCGACCTGACGGCCCGGATCGCCTCCGGGAGCATCGACTCCTGCACGGTCGATCTGGGAGCCCAGATGATCGCCGCGGGCAGCGTGCTGATCGAAAAGGGGGATTACGCCTACCTTGCCGACACGGCTGCCATTCCGCAGGCCGCCCATGCGACGCCCTCGGCGCCCGCAGATACCGCGGCCAGCCTGCCGTGGACAGTAAGCGTGACCCGGGTGCAACTGGCGGAGAACGAGGCCCGCTACGGGTTGCCTTACGGCACTCCGGCCGAAGGTTTCGACCCTCACCATATCGAGGTAAGCGGCCTGAACCTCGAGCTGGACTCAGTTTTCAACCGGGGGACGGAGATACGGGCCATACTGGCCGAACTGGCCTTCACGGAGCGTTCGGGCCTGTCGGTGACCGAAGCGCACGGACGAGTAGCGATGGACAGCGCGGGCTACGCCCTGCGCAATTTTTTGTTGCAGACCCCCGCTTCCTCGATCCGGGCCGACCTCTCCGTCGGGGCGGGCATCGCTTCGATGGAGCCGGCCGCACCGGTGGATGCGAACCTGGCGGTCACGCTCGGCACGGCCGACATTTTCCGGCTGGTGGAGGTAGGCGACACCCTGCGCCGCAAGCTGGCCGGACGCGACCTGACGCTCGAAGCCCGCCTGTCGGGAACGCTGGGTGAACTGCGGTTGGTCAAACTGGCCCTGTCGCTTCCCAAAGTGCTGGACTTCACCGCCGAAGGGCGGGTACGGTCGCTCACTGCACCGGAGAGGATGGCCGGCAAAGCGACTTTCGGGGGAGCAGTGACCGACCCGCAGTTGTTGGCGGCATTCCTGCCCAAAGGCATCACCCTGCCCCCGCTGCGGTTCCGGGGCGAGGCGCAGGCCGTGCCGGGGACTTACAGCGGGAATATGGCTTTGCAGGCCGCCGAGGGCCGGGTGGCTTTGGACGGTTCGTTCAGCCCGAAAGGGGAACGCTACCGGGCGGACGTGAAGATAGACAGCTTGCCGCTCTTCCGGTTCCTGCCCGCCGACTCGCTGGGCTTCGTGACGCTGGCGCTCAAGGCGGAGGGCCACGGATTCGACTTTCTCTCCTCGAAAACTGCGGTGCAGGCCGAACTGCGGATCGCACAGGCGGAATACAACCTTTTCGATTATAAAGACATCGACCTCACGGTGCAGCTGGCGGACAACCGGCTGGACGGGCGGCTGACCAGCGACAACGCCGCCCTGAGGGCCGACCTGCGGCTGGGCGGCATGCTGACGGCGCAAAAACAGGAGGCCGGGATCTTCGGGAGCATCCGCACGCTCGACCTGCAACAAATGCACTTCGTGGACGAAGTTCTCACCGCTTCGACGCACCTCGAAGCGAAAGCCTATGCCACAAATTGGGATTCTTACGCCGCCGCGTTAGACCTCGATTCGCTGAGGATACGCTACGGGACTTTCGAAAGCCTCGTGCCGTACACTTCGCTGACCGCCGAAGCGGACACCGCGCACGTGCAGGCCGGGGTCAATTCGGGCGACCTGAAACTGACCTTCCGAGCGGAAAGGAGGCTCGACTCCCTCTCCGCCGCCCTGGCACGGACGGCGGCTGCCGTTAAGTACCAGATCGGGGCCGGGTGCGTCAACACCGACACGCTCGAACGGCTGCTGCCGCCGTTCCGGCTCGATTTCCGCGCCGCCCGCAACAACATCCTGAACATCTACCTGCGTTCGCAGGGAGCGGGCTTCGGACGGGCCACCCTTACAGCCTCGGCGGCGGACGGCAGGCCGTTCGGTTTCAAGGCCGAGGTCAACCAGTTCTCGACGCGGGGGATCGTCCTCGACACGCTGACCGCAGGCGTCGGGGGGCGGAACGGACAACTGCAATATTACGTACGGCTGGCCAACAGGCCGGGCAACAAAAACCGCATGGGTAACGTCGCTCTGTACGGCCATGCGCAGGGCAACACGGGCCTGATCCACCTGTCGCAGCGCGACCTCAAAAAAGGTACGGGACTGGATTTCGGGCTCCGGGCGACGCTGGAGGACAGCTCCGTGACGGTGAACCTGCTCCCGAACCGGCCTGTCTTCGGTTTCGCCCAATGGTCGGTAAACGACGGCAACTACGTGCGCTACGGATTCGACAGGACGCTGGCCGCCGACCTGCGCGTGACGCGGCCCGGCCAGTCCTTCTCGCTGCAATCGGTCAGCGAGGAGGACATGCCGCGCGGCAGCATCAGGCTGGGGCTGCAAGGGATCAGCATCGGAGGCGTGCTGAAAGTCCTGCCCACAGCGCCGCCGATAGGCGGGCGGCTGGGAGCCGACTTGACGTTCGGCATGTCGGACAGCACGATGGCCGCCAAGGGGAACCTGACGATCGACACTTTGCTCTACGACAGCCGGCGCGTGGGCGACATCGGCCTGAACCTCGCCTACCGCACCGACACGCTTTCCGGCCAGCAGGGGTCGGCGACCCTGCTGATCGACCGGAAAACGGCCTTATCGGTAAACGGTCGCTTTAACAAGGCCGACTCCGTTGCGGCGGTACGGCTGACGGCCGATATCCCGGGTATCCCGCTGGCGGCGGCCAACCCGTTCCTGCCGGAAGGCTCCGGCAGTCTGTCGGGACTGCTCAAAGGGCACGTCGAAGCGGACGGGAGCATGAAGGCTTTGCAGCTGGCCGGCTCGCTGAAGTTCGACAGCACGGCGGTGGACGTGGCGGCCATCGGCACCCGGTTCGGCATCACGGACACACCGATCGTGCTGCAAGGGGACAAAGTGCTGTTCAAGGATTTCGGGCTGATCGCCCCGAACAAACACCGCCTGACGGTGAACGGCAACATCGACATCGGCGATTTCTCGCAGGTGACGGCCGACCTGCGCGTCAAGGGTTCGGATTTCCAGCTGATCAACGTGCCGCGCAGCGAGGGGTCGATGATCTTCGGACAAGCCAGCGCCGACCTCTCGGCGCGGGCGCGCGGGCCGCTGGACGCCCTGAACATCCGGGGCGACGTGAACCTGCTGACCGGCACCGAAGTGACCTACGTGATGCAGGACTCACCGATGGGCATCCAGGACAAGTCGCAGAACGTGGTGAATTTCACGGCCTTCAACGACACGACCACGGTCTATGCCGTGCGGCCGCCGTCGATGCTCCGCCTGGGCGGGATCGACATGTTGATGAACGTCTCCATCGACCCGGACGTCGAGGTGTCGGTTTTCCTCTCGGAGGACGGCCAGAACCGGATCGACCTGCAGGGAGGCGGCGACCTGACCTACTCGATGAATCGGCTGGGCGATACCCGATTCGCGGGCAAGTACGAGCTTTCGGGCGGACGGGTGCGTTACAGCCCGCCGGTGATCTCGGCCAAGGACTTCTCGATCACGCCGGGCGGCTACGTGAGCTGGACGGGCGACATCGCCGACCCGTCGTTCGCCATCCGGGCGGTCGAAACGGTGCGCACGACGGTGACCCTGGAGGATCAGACCACCCGGCAGGTCAATTTCGAGATCAGCATCAACATCAGCGGCTCGCTGGAGAACCTCGACGTGAAGTTCGACCTTTCGGCGCCCGAAGACCTGACTTTGCAGAACCAGCTGGCCTCGCTGACCCCCGAACAACGGCAGAACCAGGCGATGAGCCTGCTGATCTACAACACCTACTCCGGGCCGGGAACGTCGGCCAAAGTGAACGCCGGCAACCCGCTCAACTCGTTCATCGCCAAGGAGCTGAACCAGTGGGCGCAGAACAGCCTCAAAGGGGTGGATCTCTCGTTCGGCGTGGACTCCTACGACGATGCTTCGGCGGGGCCGGACGGGACGCGCACCGACTACTCCTACAAGCTCTCCAAGAAATTCTTCGACAACCGGGTGCGCGTCAGCGTGGGCGGCAAGGTCAGCACCGGGGGCGACCCGAACCAGAACGCGGCGGAAAACCTGGTGGACGACATCTCGCTGGAGTACCAGCTTACGCGGCGCGACAACATGTACCTCAAGCTGTTCCGCCAAACCAATTTCGAGAGCATCCTCGAAGGCGAGGTGACCGAGACGGGCGTGGGCTTCGGGGTGCGGAAGAAGGTGTTGAAGCTGCGCGACCTGTTCAAGCTGACCCCGGAGAAAAAAGAGGTGAAAGCGGAACGCAAGGCCGAACGGAGAGCCAAACGGGAGGAGAAACGCAAGGAGCGGCGAGAAGATCATAAAAACAAGGAGGCGGTCATAACCGAAGAGCCGGAGCCGCAAACGGAATAGCTATTGCAACCGCAGGGAGTACGGTACGGATCTGTGGCTAAGATTCTTTTTCGGCCCAGAGTCAGCGGAGGGTCAAACCTGAGGTTCTTATTGCTATTTCGGTGGCGAGCGCCTGCGTAGGACTTGTCCCGCGCGCGGGAAGGCGCGGGACACCGCTGACGCGGAAATGAAGCTACCCGCACGGGCAGTTGTGAGTGCAAAGCCTTCGGCACTCCGGAAAGGCGATAGTTACCTAAAGCGGCTTGTACCCGACTCACCGCTGGCGCGCAGGCGTTGCCTGTCTTGCCGGCTGTCACTGCCCGATTCGGGTTGCATCCCGCTCCGCTCCCCCCTGCGCCTTCGGCGCACGGAGCGGGATGACACCAGAGCTACTCGCTCTCCGCCCGTTCATGTTGAGAAAGCCTCGGCTTTCACAACATGAACGCCTCCGCCTTACTGCGGCTCCGCGCTGACGCGCTCCGCCGCCTGCAAAGCGCCATTACCGGGATTGAAGCCTGAGAATAAATATGATAAGACATTTACGACATACCCTGTTTTACCTGCTCCCGCTGGCGGCGGTGTTGGCTTCGTGCTCGACCACCAAACGGCTGGCCAAGGGCGAAGTGCTCTACACAGGGGTCAAAAAGATGACCTTCACGCCCGAGGCCGACAGCCTGAAAATCCCGAAACAGGTGACCTCCGCTGCGTCGCAGCCGCTGAACGTGGCCCCGAACAACCCGCTTTGGTCGCCCTACTGGCGTACCGGGCTTCCCATCGGCCTCTGGGCGTGGAACTACCTCTACACCCCGAAGGAGACGGGGTTCAAACACTGGCTTTACAAAAGGCTGGCCAAGCAGCCGGTGCTGATCTCGAAAGTGCGGCCCGACCTGCGCATCAAAGTCTCGGACCAGATCTTCGAGAACTACGGCTACTTCGGCGTGCAGAGCAGCTACGAGCTGCTGCCCCGCAAGCACAAGCCCGACCAGAAAGCCAAAGTGAGCTACCATTTCCTCGTTCCGGCGCCCCATACCTACGACTCGATCGAATACCTGACCGCGCCCGGCGAGGTGGGCCGGATCGTGGACAGCCTCCATGCCGGGACGCTGCTGCGCACCGGGGCGGTCTATAACCTCGACACGCTGGTGGCGGAGCGAAACCGCATCACCACGGCCTTGCGCAGCCTCGGTTACTACTATTTCCGCCCGGAGTATATCACTTACGACGCCGACACGACCCAGACGCCTTACCGGGTGGAGCTGCGGATGCGGCTGGCCGAGGGGATACCCCCGGCTGCGATGCGGCCCTACCGGGTAGGCCGCATCAGCGTCAGCCTGCGCAACCCCGTCCCGGGCCCGTCCGACACCATGACGCTGGGGCAGGTGCATGTGCGCTACCAGAAACCCTTGAAGATCCGGCCGCGCATCCTGAAAGGGATGATCCAGCTCACTCCCGGACAGCTCTTCAACGTCGAGGCCCAGAACACGACCCAGACGAACCTCAACAAGCTGGGGATATTCAATTCGGTGAGCCTCACCGTGCCGCCGCTCGATTCGCTGGGCGAGAAGTGCGACTCGCTGGACGTGCGCATCGCGGCCACGTTCGACAAGCCGATGCAGGCCGATTTCGAAGCCGACCTCACCTCCAAGTCGAACAGCTACCTCGGGCCGGGGGTTACCTTCGGGCTACGGCACAACAACATATTCAAGGGAGGCGAAGTGCTGGCCCTGAACCTGACCGGCTCCTACGAATGGCAGACGGGCAACAAGAACCAGTACGAGACCAAACCCACGGCGGTGAACTCCTACGAGTTCGGACTCAACACCACCCTCAGCATCCCCCGCATCCTAGCGCCGGGGTTCAAATACAAGGGACTGACCTACCCGGCCCAGACGACCTACAAGATCGGGGCCGACCTGATGAACCGGCCCAAATATTTCCGGATGCTGTCGCTGAACGTCTCGGCGGGCTACGATTTCCGCACCTCGCCGTACAGCTCGCACAACCTGACCGTTTTCAAGCTGACCTACAACAAGCTGCTCCACACCTCGCACGAGTTCGACTCGACGATGCAGCAAAACCCGGCGGTGGCCCTGAGCTTCAGCAACCAGTTCATCCCCTCGATCAGCTACACCTACACGTTCGACCGGACTTACGGGCGGCGGCAGAACAACCGTTTCATTTTCCAGGGAACGGTGACGGACGCCGGCAACATCCTGGCGGGCATCTACGACATATTCGGCTCGCACGGCACCAAAAAACTGTTCGGCAGCCCCTTCTCGCAATTTGTCAAAGGGACGGCCGAATTCAAATGGTACCATAAGGTCGGGCTGAACAACGTGCTGGTGTCGCGCTTTATGGTCGGGGCGGGCTATGCCTACGGAAACTCCCAGGTGATGCCTTACAGCGAACAGTTCTATATCGGCGGGGCCAACAGCATCCGGGCGTTCACCGTGCGGTCGCTGGGGCCGGGAAGCTACCGGCCGCCGAAAGACGAAGTCAACGGCTACTGGGATCAGACCGGGGACTTCAAGCTGGAGGCCAACATGGAGTTCCGTTTCAAGATGCTGGGACGCCTGGGCGGGGCGGTGTTCGTGGACGCCGGGAACATCTGGCTGCTCAAAAAAGACCCGCAACGGCCGGGCGGCGTGCTGCGGGCGAAGGGTTTCTGGAACGAGATAGCGCTGGGCACCGGGGTGGGCCTGCGGTACGACATCAGCGTGCTGGTGCTCCGCCTCGACATGGGGATCGGCATCCACACGCCCTACTCCAACCCCGACAAGAAAGGCTACTACAACATCCAGAACTTCAAGGACGGGCTGGGTTTCCACCTGGCCATCGGCTATCCGTTCTGATCGGGAATACGGACAACTACCCCGGCTTCCGACCTGCTCCCCGGCTTTCGGTTTATCCCCCGGTTTGCAGAACCCCGATCCAGTTTTTGGACGGGTTTTACGATAACGACCGGGCCGGGCTTGCCGTGGAATGGCAAGTCCGGCCCGGTGTCGGTTTCGGGTTTTTCAGGTTTCCGGGAGCCGGCCCGACGGCTCACCTGTCCGTTCTAATCGCCGACGTAATAGGCGCTCACCACGGTCGCCTCCGGTTCGAAGTCGGAAGCCTCCAGCACCAGTTCCGCCCCTTTGGCGTAAGCGTCGTTCATCTTCTGCAAACCCGCCTCGTTCAGGCCGTCCACGCGGAAACGGAACCCATTCAGCTCATATTCGAGGCCGTCCTGGTAGAGCGCTTTGACCCCCGGTTTGGCCAGCAGGTCGGCGACCTTCATCCCCGGATGCACGCCGTCGGGCGTCGAGATACCCGGCGCGTAGACGATCAGCAGGTCGATATTCTCGCCGTAAGCGGGTATTTCGGCCACCTTCTGCTCCCCGGCGTAAAAGGCGTACTGGGTGTAGGTATCCCCCATATCCTCCTCCGTGGTCTTGACCACCTTGTCGTACACGCCGTCGCATTTGTCCGGGATCGAAGCCACAGGCGCGCCTTTCTTGAGGCAGCCCAGCCCTTCCGGGGTCAGCCCGGTCACCGCCGAAGCGCTGCCGCCCCCGCAAGCCGTGATCGTAACGGCGGCCACAGCCAGCCATCCTGCTTTCGTAAAGAGTTTTTTCATTTCCATATAAAATTTAAGGTGAACAGAAAAAGCGGCCCGTTAAAATCTAACGAACCGCTCCTAAAATAGCTTTTTTTGCCCAAACCGGCAAACAATTACCGCATTCGTATGAATATTTACGAACCGCTACCCCTCCGTCTCCCTCCGGATCAGCTCGACGACCAGCGGCGGCACCCCTTTGGCCGCCCCTTCGGCGATGACCGTCAACGGGTTGGGCACCGTCACACGCGCCGGATTTGGGTCTACCAACCACACCGGCACATCGGGCCGGATTTGGTACAGCAGTCCCGCCGCCGGATAGACCGCCAGCGAAGTGCCGATCACGAGGAACAGGTCGGCGTCCCGCACCGCCTCCAACGCCCGCTCGTACTCCGGCACCGCCTCGCCGAAAAAGACGATGTGCGGCCTGAGCTGCGCCCCGTCCGGCCCCGTGTCGCCCATATGGGTCGGCCCCTGCGCCGGCACGATCACCTGCGGATTCCGCTCGCTGCGGGCCTTGCGCAACTCACCGTGCAAGTGGATGATCTCCGAGCTTCCCGCCCGCTCGTGCAGGTCGTCCACGTTCTGGGTCACGACCACTACATTCGCGAAATGGGTCTCCAGTCCGGCCACCGCCCGGTGCCCCGCGTTGGGTTCCACCTCGTCCAGCTGCGCCCGCCGGGCGTTGTAAAAGTCCAGCACTCCCTGCGGGTTCCGCGCCCACGCCTCCGGCGTGCAGACATCCTCGATGCGGTGGTTTTCCCACAGGCCGTCCGCGTCGCGGAAGGTCGAAACGCCGCTGTCGGCGCTCATCCCGGCCCCGGTGAAGACCACCACTTTTTTTTGCGATTTCATGATTCCAAGGGTTTTTGTCCCCGAAAGATACCAAAATTCGGCATCCCGCGACAGCGGTCGGGCCGAAGCCTCCGGTCGCGGAGGCCCGAAACCTCGCCCAGGCTCCGCA
>JAJBVQ010000254.1 GCA_020859745.1 Rikenellaceae bacterium | reverse complement strand
AGAGCGCCGCATCGAATCCCCGCGGCACGAAAAGCCGCACTACGCTCCGGCATCCCAATCCCCAATAGAGGAACATATCTTCCGACAGGCCGCGCAACTCCCCGTCCGTTTCCGCCCCCGTCAGCACCGCCACGCTCTGCCGGTTGCCTCTCAGCAACGCCGGGACACCGGCAAATCGCTCTGCAAAATAGTCCCGCGCCGCATCGCCGCCCGTGGCGATCACCCCATCCAGCCCCTCAGGCCGCAATTCCTCCACTATCTCGATCCCGCATCCGCTCTCCTGCAAACTGCGCACAACGAAATTCATCAAAGCCCGGTCTTTCGACGAAGGTTTGACCACCGCCTTGTGCCCCACCGCCACGACAGCGGCCAGGTCGGCGAACCCCACCAACGGCAGGTTTCCGGCCATTGCGATCCCTACTCTCCGCGGCTGCCAGCCCTCCGGTTTGCGATACCCTGCCAACCAATCCGCCAACCGGTCCGGGGCTAGCATTTCGCCGCGCAAAGCCGCGACTGCCTGCCTGACCTGTCCCGGTGTGAACCATTCGTTCTCCCGCCCGGCGACCTCCACCGCCCGGTCCCACTCCGGCCCGGACAACTTCCCGGCCAATTCGGCTAAAGGCCCGATACACCAATCTTTCATCTTTTTTCTCTACTTTTATCCGTTCGATTTTATTTTATTCTCACACCTGTTGCATCTATTTTGAATTTTTGCGGCGAGCAAAAGCGAGCCGTGCGGGCCGGACGCCTCCCCTCGGGAGGCCCGCAACCCTCGTAAATTCGGGGCGGCACCTCCCGGGCACCAGGCCCGACATGATTAAAATAAGATCAGCGCCAAGCGACTGAAGGCAAAATAAAATCGAACGGATAAAAGTAGAGAAAACCGATGAGATATTTAGCATTGATTCCGGCCCGTTACGCATCGAGCCGCTTCCCCGGCAAGCCGCTGGCCGACATACACGGCAAGCCCATGATCCGGCGCGTTTACGAACGCTGTACCGCCGTTTTCGGCACCGACTGTTACGTCGCCACCGACGACCCTCGCATCGAAGAGGCCGTGCAAGCCTTCGGCGGGCAGGTCATCATGACCTCCACCGAACACCGCTCCGGCACCGACCGCTGCGCCGAAGCCCTCGACACCGCCGAAAGCCTTACGGGCCGTCGATTCGACATCGTGGTAAACATCCAGGGCGACGAGCCATTCATCGCCACCGAACAGCTGGAACAGATCCGCGGCTGCTTCGACGACACCGCGACCCAGATCGCCACGCTGGTCAAACCGTTCACCCCCGCCGAGAACATCTTCAACGATAACTCGCCGAAAGTGGTCCTTTCCACATCCGGCGATGCCCTCTACTTCAGCCGCAGCGCCATCCCGTTCCTGCGCGGCGTGCCGCAAGAGGAGTGGCAGGCACGGTATACCTATTACAAGCATATCGGCCTCTACGCCTATCGCAGCGACGTGCTCCGCGCGGTCACGAAACTGCCGCAGTCGCCCCTGGAGAAGGCCGAATCCCTCGAACAACTGCGCTGGATCGAGAACGGCTACCGCATCCGCACAGCCGTGACCACACTCGAAAGCCACGCCATCGACACCCCGGAAGACCTGCGGAACGTGCTGTCCCTGTTTCCGGACTATCAATAATATTTTCGGCACCGGATTTGCATTGAAAGAAAAAGTGTTTATCTTTGGAACGCAGTTTTCCGTCGCAGTACCTCTGCGGAATTCCAACCGAAAACATTAATTCTTAAACTTTACGGACCGCGCATTCGGCCTTTCGACGAAAGGTTGACCCTTGTGTTTTTGCGCACGTTGCGTCCGAACCATACCTTATACTCTTTTAAATGCAAGATAAAGAGACTCTGGAGCGCCTGACCCTCGGCCAGTTGCGTTCGATGGCCGAAGCCGCCGGCGTTGTGACCGGCAAAGGATACGTCAAAAAAAACGAACTGGTATCGCGGCTCCTTGCCGCAGGCGGAGCATCGGGGCAACAGGCGCCCGATACCGCCGGAAGCGGACAATCACGCGCGGAACATATGCCGATTCAGTCCGACGAAGGGGAACATACCCAGCAAACTCAGGGCGGCAACAACCGCCGCAGGCGGCGCAGGGTGCCGGGCGAGAACGACGCCGCCAATCCGGCCAACAATCCCGGCCCTGCGATCACGGCTAAACCGGAGGTGGCGGCAATGCGGGGGGACGAACCCGCCAACGCGCCGCAACAGACGGGACAGGCATACAGCGCAAGCCCGGAAAAGACGGCGGAACGGCATCCGGGTCAGGGACGTTATGGCAACCGGAACCGGCACCAGAATAACCCGCAGGCGACTGTCCCGGCGGAAGAGAACGCTCAGCAGCGGCAGCAGCCGGCCCAGCAGACCCGCAAGATCGACCACCAGAACGACTTCTTGGGCGTCATCAATTGCGAAGGTTCGCTGGAGGTGATGCCGGACGGCTACGGCTTCCTGCGCTCGGCCGACTACAACTACCTCAACTCGCCGGACGACGTCTATGTTTCGCCGGCGCAGATCAAAAGCTACGGACTCAAGCAGGGGGACACCGTCAAAGGGATCATCAAGCCGCCGAGGGAGGGTGAGAAATACTTTCCGCTCGTCAAAGTGATCGAAGTCAACGGCTTGCAGCCGGAGATGGTACGCGACCGCATCCAGTTCGAATTCCTCACCCCGCTTTTCCCGGAGACCAAATTCAATATCACTTCGCAGGGGCACAACAACCTCTCCACGCGCGTGGTGGATCTTTTCGCGCCGATCGGCAAGGGGCAGCGCGCGCTGATCGTGGCCCAGCCCAAGACCGGCAAGACCATGCTGCTCAAGGCCATCGCCAACGCCATCGCGGACAACCACCCGGAGGCATATATGATTATGCTGCTGATCGACGAGCGGCCGGAGGAGGTGACCGACATGGCGCGGAGCGTCAAGGCCGAGGTGATCGCCTCGACGTTCGACGAACAGGCTTCGCGGCATGTGAAGGTGGCGGAGATGGTGCTCGAAAAGGCGAAACGGATGGTCGAGTGCGGACATGACGTGGTGATCTTCCTCGACTCCATCACGCGGCTGGCGCGGGCTTACAATACGGTGCAGCCGGCTTCGGGGAAGGTGCTGTCGGGGGGTGTGGACGCCAATGCGCTGCACAAACCCAAGCGGTTTTTCGGCGCGGCGCGTAACACGGAGGAGCGGGGATCGCTCACGATCATCGCCACGGCGCTGATCGACACGGGATCAAAGATGGACGAAGTAATCTTCGAGGAATTCAAGGGGACGGGCAATATGGAACTGCAACTCGACCGGAAGCTGTCGAATAAGCGGATCTACCCGTCGGTGGACATTACGGCTTCCTCGACGCGGCGGGACGACTTGCTGCTCGACCGGGATACGTTACAGAAGATCTGGATCCTGCGCCGTCACCTGACGGACATGAATTCGGTGGAAGCGATGGAACTGGTCAAAAAACAGATGGAGGGCACGGTGTCGAACGAGGAGTTCCTCGCCACTATAAACAAATAAGCGTTTTTTTCAGAAATATTCATTTCGGACAAGGGGGAGACGGAAACGTAAGTTTTGCGTCTCCCCCTTCCGTATCCCCGTCACTCCCGTACGCAGCGGACAGGAAAGCCGTGGGCGCGGCCGCTGAAGTTGTTCTTGCGCAGAAAGGTCGCCGTTCCGAACAGGAAGCCGCCCCCGAAGGCTGACCAAATGGTGGTTTCCCGGCAGGTGGCTCCGGGGTCGCCGGTCAGAAAGTGCCGCCAGCCGCTTGCCGGATACCAGACTGACGGTGTTCCGTACACTGCGGGCGGATTCCAGTTGCAGCCCGAATCCGTTGCGTTCCAGTTGCCGTTCGTGTACCGATCGTCGTCGCTGCCGAAGTCACGCCACGGACTCAGCTCCCCGTCGCCTCCTCCCGGCACCCGCCATCCCGCCGGACAGGGGTCGAAAAGGGTCTCATATCCATCCCGCCACAAAGAGGCGTTCTGCGGGTCTGTCCAGTCGTTCTGCGGGCCCGTGAAATAGAAACCGGAGAGGTTGCACCGACTGTCAAATAAATAGACAGTTTGTGTCAATAAATTAGACAATCCCGGCATGAAGGTTTATATATAAATATTTGTTATTCAGCATGATGATCCGGATGGCATTATATTGGCATATTTCTATTTCTTCATTCAAATACCTCTTTCCGACATGATAGGTAACTACCTGCTGCTTACGTTCCGTAACCTGGGACGACATAAGCTTTTTACCGCCGTCAACATCTTATCGCTGGCCGTGGGCATGGCCGTGGCGCTGCTGATTCTCAATTACGTCGTTTTCGAGAAAAGCTACGACTCGATGCACCCCGACAAAGAGCGCGTCTTCCGGGTCGAGAGCCGGTTCTACGAGGGCAATACCCTGACCGACGACTGGGCGACTTCGTCCTACGGCTACGGGCCGGCCATGAAACAGAATATCCCCGGCGTGGAGCAGATGGTGCGGTTCGACATCAACAATACGGAGCAGATCGTCCGCTACGGCGACCGGCAGTACCGGGAGAACAGCGTCACGTCGGTCGATCCGGCGATGTTCGACCTGTTCGGCTTCCGGCTGAAAGAGGGCGATCCGGCGAATGCGCTGGATGGCCCGAACAAGGTGGTTATCACCCCCTACGCGGCGGCCAAGTATTTCCCGGACGAGGATCCGATGGGCAAGACCCTGCGGTTCAATTCGCTCAACGGCGAACTGAACTGCGAGGTGACGGGCGTGCTGGAGCCGATGCCGCGCAACTCGCAGATCCAGTTCGACTTTTTCATCTCTTGGAAAACGCTGCCCAAATGGCTGGACAACTACTGGTACCGGCACGAGGTCTACACCTACGTACGGCTGGCCCCGGGCACCGACCCGCGTAAGGTCGAAGAGGCATTCACGACCATGTCGGAAACCTACAAAACCGAAGCGGCTCTGAAAAACAAGACCTGGAAAGTGGTGCTGAACCCCGTGGAAGAGGTGCACCTGGCCCCGTGGAAACAGTACGAGCGCGAAGCGAAGGGGAGCAAAAGCACGGTGACGACCCTGATCCTCGTAGCGCTGGCGATTCTGGCGATCGCGTGGATCAACTATATCAACCTGACCACGGCGCGGTCGCTCGAACGGGCGCGCGAAGTGGGTATCCGGAAGGTATCGGGCGGCACGCGGCGGCAGCTGATCGGCCAGTTCATGCTGGAATCGACGGTCGTCAATCTGGTGGCCCTCTTGCTGGCGGTGGGGCTGGTATCGCTGTTCAGCCCGCTGTTCAACCAGCTGATCGGCAAAGAGATCGGTTTCGTGATGCTGGGCCGGCCGGTGTTCTGGGTGGCGGCCGTGGCGACTTTCGCCGCCGGGGTGGTGCTGTCGGGTTTTTACCCGGCCTTCATTATCTCGAACGTCAGGCCGTCGGAGGTGCTCAAAGGGAAGTATACCCATACCGGTAAGGCGGGATTCGTCCGCAAGTGTTTGGTGGTATTGCAGTTCACGGCATCGCTGGTGCTGATCGCGGGAACCTTCACGGTGAACCGCCAGCTGGCCTATATGCGGAACCAGCCGCTGGGGATCGACATCCAGCGGGTGTTCGCGATCAAGTATCCGGGGGCGACGAAAGATATGCAGGCCAAGATCGAGGCCTACAAAAGGGAGTTGAAATCGCTCAAGGGGGTGGAAGATGTGGCGACATCCAATTCGGTGCCGGGCATGGAGGTGGCCACGTTCCTGTCGAACCACCTCACGAGCGACGCGACGATGCAGAACCGGCTGTACGAGATGCTGGTGTCGGATTACGACTATATCCGGACTTATGATCTGGAGGTGGTGGCTGGCCGGGGTTTCGGCGAGGAGTTCACGGGGGATGAGGACAGGATGGTAATCAACGAAACGGCGGCGCGCACGCTGGGATTCGCGGCGCCGGAGGAGGCGTTGGGGCAAAAGGTTTCGGTCGAGACGCGCGAGAACCTGCCGATGGAGATCGTCGGGGTGGTGAAAGATTACCACCAGCAGGGGCTGGGGAATGCCTATACGCCGATCATGATGATCCGCGAGAGCGCGATCGGCTGGATCCCGCAGAAGTTCATTTCGGTGAAGTTCTCGGAGGATGCCCCGGTCCATGATATCCTGCGCGAGGCGGAAACCCGGTGGAAACGATTCTTTATCGAATCGACCTTCGACAGCTTTTTCGTGGACCAGTTCTACGACAAGCAGTACAATGCGGACAGCCGTTTCGGGGCGGTGTTTGCGCTCTTCTCGGGGCTGGCCCTGTTCATCGCCATCGTGGGGCTGTGGATCCTGACGCTCTTCGCGGCCAACAACCGGCGCAAGGAGATGGGTGTGCGCAAGGTGTTCGGGGCGACGGGTTTCAACCTGTTCTGCAACCTGTCGGCGGAGTTCATGTGGCTGGTGATGGCGGCGGTGGTGATCGGCGTGCCGCTGGCGTGGTATGCCATGGAGGGCTGGCTGGGCGGCTATCCGTTCCGGGTGGGGATGGTGTGGTGGCTGTTCGCGGTGCCGGTGGCGGTGATCGTGGCGGTGACGCTGGCGACGGTCAGCGGACGCATCCTGATCACGCTGCGGTCGAACCCGATCAAGTCGCTGAAGGCCGAATAACGCCTGCATTTTGCTGGGCCGCCGTCCGGCGGGCGCGGGATAATTTGCGTATCTTTGCGCCTTACGGATAAGACTTTGCTATGGACAATACGCGCGGAACGGCTCGCTGGCACCTGATGGCTTTGGTAACGGTAGCCATCTGGGGAACGACTTTCGTATCGACCAAGATACTGTTGGGCTACGGGCTGACGCCGGCCGAAATACTTTTTTACCGTTTCCTGCTCGCCTATGCCGCCATCTGGTTCTTTGCCCCGAAGGTGATCCGCTCGCGGAGCTGGCGGGACGAGTTGCTGTTCGTGGCGGCAGGACTGTGCGGCGGATCGCTTTACTTCGTGACCGAGAACACGGCGCTGGGCATCACGCTGGCCTCCAACGTGTCGCTGATCCTGAGCACGACGCCGATCCTGACGGCACTGGTGTGGCTGCTGTTCCACCGCCGGGAGCGGCTGAAGGCGGATTTGGCCTACGGTTCGTTGATGGCGCTGGCCGGGGTGGCGCTGGTGGTCTTCAACGGCAGCTTTATCCTGCGGATCAATCCGGCGGGGGATATGCTGACGCTGGCGGCGGGATTGATGTGGGCGTTCTACTGCCTGATCCTCAAACGGCTGCAACAGGAAGACTATCCGATCCTGTTCGTGACGCGCAAGGTCTTTTTCTACGGGATCGTGACGCTGATCCCAGTTTTGGCGGTCGATCCGCCGGCCTGGAATATGAAGACGGTCTTTTCGCCGGTAGTACTGGGGAACCTGTTGTTCCTGGGGCTGGTGGCGTCGATGCTGTGCTACATCATGTGGAACACGGCGGTGGCGCGGCTGGGGGCGATCCGGGCGACGAGCTACATCTATGTGGTGCCGCTGGTGACGCTGGTCACTTCGTCGATCGTGCTGGACGAGCGTATCACGTGGGTGGCGCTGGCGGGTTCGGCGCTGATCCTGTGCGGCGTCTATGTGGCCGAACGGGGCTTTCGGTTCGGTTTCCTTAAAAAAGCGAAAGGCTTGTCGCAGTGACAAGCCTTTAGAATAACAATTATCACCGCTGAGGGGGTGATGAAAGGCGGTCTTTATTTGTGTGATACCACCAGCATCTTGGAGTTCTTCCAGAAAGCGTCCTTATCGGTGATGACCAGCTCTTCGACCACGTCCTTCGACCCTTTGACCAGCATGTAACTCTTCTCCGGGTGCGAAGTGACGATCTTCACCTTCGCCTTGCCGATCGGAATGCGTTCCACCGTCCGGTCATCGGCCTTGGTGAAATCCGTCATCGAGGCGTTATCGCTGACCACCCGCGTGCGGCCGATAAAGCCCTTCTTGTCCACGATATCCTTCGCCACCAGATCCTTGTCGCTGGCCACGATGTAGTAAACCGTGTGCAGTTTCGCATCCTGATCCGCCACCGTGCCCTGCAACTCGGTTTTATCGCTCTCCAGGTTCGACACCGTGTGGCCCAGCGCCTCGACTTCGACCTTCAGCGCCTTGACCTGGTCGGTCAGCGCCGCCAGCTGGGCGTTCTTCTGGTCCAGCTGCTCCTGCAACTGCGCGATCAGGGTCTGCAAAGCGTCGATCTTCACATTGGCCTCTTTCAGCTTCTTGGCCGACACCTGTAGCCGGGCGATCGTCGCGCGGTTTTTGTCCAGCAGCTCGCTGATGGCCGTAATGTTCTCCGCGATCTGCTCCCTGACCGGCTTGGTCAGCTCTCCTCCAGCCGAAGTCTGGCGAGTGACCAGTTTCTCGCGTTCCGCGATCTGGTTGATATTGGCTGCGATCTCGCCGATGCTGTTGAACGCGTCGTTGATGATCGAATCCTTCGCCGCGATCACCAGGGAGAGCGAGTCGTTGGCCAGCGCCGTCGCGTCCGGTTTTTCGGATTTCGGGCCGCAGGAGGCGAACAACGTTGCCACAGCGGCAAAAATCAGGATCTTCTTCATAATCGAAATCAGTTAAATGATACCCCGCAAAAATATGTAAAAAGGGGTTCGGTTGTACATGCCGTCCGGCAAAAAATAGGACCCTGCGGCCCAAGTTGCGCTATTCGACGTCCACCAGGTCGCGGAGCTTCACCTCCAGCGCGCGGCAGATGGTCAGCAACGTCCCGACGGTCACATTAGTGCGGCCGTATTCGATCCGGCTCATGTTCGACTTCTCGAAATTGCACCGCGCCGCGAGATCCTGCTGGCTGATCCCCCGCTCCGTCCTCAGCTGCACGATCCGCCGACCGATCCGGTACAAAATGTCGTTCATGACCCCGTTATCATATTTGATAACAAAGTTTTTTCTTTATCTTTGCAAACAGGTTATCATATATGATAACTATATAACTTATCCGTAAATCAATGTCATACCCAGCCGTCCGGAGTTGCCGAATATCGGCCTGCACAGAACATATGCGATTTGTACATTTAGCATTTTACCCCACATGATCAGACCTTTACACATTTCGCTTTTGCTGACTGCCGTTGCCTGCTCGCTATGCGCGTCACAGGCACGGCAGCCCTCGGGACGTTCGTCCCGGATCTACCCGTACGTACAACGACTGGACACCGTTTCGGGCACATGGCGGACGCTCAACGCACGGGCACGACTGACCTGCGGCGCCCGGCTGACGACGATCGTCATCTGGAACACCTGGGCCGACGAAGGGATCAATCCGTTGGTCCGGATCACTGCCGTCGACCGTCCCGAAAAAAACGCCGAAAACGGGAAATGGCAGTATAAAGGGACTATTTTCAAAACTAACGACACCGGAAAGGACTGTTTGATAGAGTCTTGCACGATAATTGCAACTACACAGAATCCCGACTTCACGGCAACCGGCCCCGATTTCTCGTACCGGTACCGGATCAGCCGGAAACCGCCTAAAAAGCCATGAACACCGAAGAGATAATATTGACCTCCCTGCTTGCCGCCGTTATTGTATCCCTGCTGCTGCGACCTTTCGTCGTCCGGCAACCCGCCGCACGTCCTCTGCGCCGGCGTAAAGCCGTCCGCCCGCCCGTACTGAGGGCGGAGGCTTACCGGATCTCCGCACAAGCGCGCAATGCGGGATACGAGCCATCGGCATCTCCGGTCCGCATCACGGTCGCGCATCGCAAAATCCCGCCGATACATCCGTACGGGCGGGAAAGGAACAGCGAAGCCTACTCGCACCGGTAGGCTTCGCCGCACACCAGCACAAGTTACAGGAAAAGTTCCGGCTCGCGCCGGGCGCTGAAATTGCGGAATAGTTTTTCCGTATAGGGCGTATCGAAGCGACGCGCACCCACGAGGCAGAATTTCAGGCACGCGCAGCATTTGATACATCCCGCCGCATCACTTACGGCCAAACCGGCATCCGTCAGGGATACCACGCCCGTAGGGCAAACGTCGATGCAGTTTCCGCATCCGGTACACAGTGCCGAATCGGTTACAGGCGTAGCCGGAGTGGCTGGGCCTTTTTCTCTATAAGGCACATTCCCCCGTACCTCTACCGGCGTCCATCCCTGCTTGTCATACTTATCCCTCGACTCCGCGCCGAAACGCTTCGCGACGGCACAGTCCGCCGTGTCCGGCCTCCCTCCGGCAATGGGCATCCCCTCGTCCGGCCTACTGTAGGAATGCTCGCCCACGAAAGCCCCTGCGGACAAAGGAACGAATCCTTGCCGCACGGCAATATCCCGCAGTTCGACCAAAGCGTCCTCATAATCCCGGTTCCCGTAGACAACGGTCAGGATAGTCGGCGTACGCCCCGGCTTTGCGGCCCGGATGCGTCCGAACCGTTCGACCGCAGTCTCAGCCACACGCCCGCCATAGACAGGTGCGGCGAATACCGCCATGCCGCCGACAAGAATATCGTCCGGACAGCTCTCCGGCAAAGTCAGGTCGATATGCCGCACGGTATCGCCCCCGTCGGCAAACCCGGCAACAACGTTTTCCGCCACCGTCCGCCCGGTATGCGTGGGAGAG
>JAJBVQ010000086.1 GCA_020859745.1 Rikenellaceae bacterium | reverse complement strand
TCGCAACGCTTTCCAAGGAAAAGCTCGAGATTGTTCAAAACGCACTCTCAACCGCGTCGGAAAAGTCGAAACCGGTCACCATACCGGCCACCTTCGATGAGGCCGTGAATTTAATCCAGAGCATTAAACCGCAAGCCACCGGAGTGGACCCTGACCAAAACCTCCGGTTTCAGTATGCCGACAAATGGTTCGTCCATAAAGACGACGGAGCGGGCCAGAAGTCCTCTAAAATCTTTTACGAAGTGCCCCAAAGCCAAAAACGCGTAGAGATAGTCCGTTTTACGACAGATAAAAAATAAGTAATTGTACGCTTTACCCAAAACCGAGTAAAGATCTTCCCAAACGGTCCCGTGCCCAAGTTGCTTTGCGGCTTCGGGGGGATGGGCGCGGACCGAAAATAATCGAAGATCAAGCACGGGAATAAAACGTGGGGAATTCGCATATAGTTACCCAATAATAAACTAATCTATGAAGTATTTTACCATCGACGAGCTTTGCCGCTCGACCACAGCCAAGAGCAAAGGCATCGACAACACCCCCACGCCCGAGATCCGCGCGAAGCTCCAGACCCTGATCGAAGAGCTGCTCGATCCCATTCGCGAGAGTTGGAGCCAAGCCATCACCGTGAACAGCGGCTACCGGTGCCCCGATTTGAACGCCGCCGTGGGCGGCGTGGCAACTTCCCAGCACCAGAAGGGCGAAGCGGCCGACCTGAATGCCGGCGATCCGACCAAAAACAAAATGTTGTTCAACAAGATCGCGGACTTGCAAAAAGCCGGTATGATCCAGTTCGACCAGCTGATCGACGAGTCGCACTACAAATGGGTGCATATCAGCTACCGTAGCGGAAACAACCGTAATCAGGTTTTGCACCTGTAGCTGCCCGTCTTGCGTACAAGCATAGGGGCGGCAAGCGTTCGTACGCTTGCCGCCCCTAAGTTTATTTGGCTGCGGCCCGGTTCTTGCTGAACGTCTTCCTGATGACGTCGTTCTCTGTTTGCCGGAAATTATTTCACCAGAAAAACTTTACCCGGCACAATTTATCCTATCTTTGCCTCGTTTTACACCCGAAAAGCTAATTCCGTTTTTTCAGTTTTTCAATAAAAGATCCGAATTGGAGACCGAAAACAGACATAACGACCCGCAGACCCGGCAGCGCATCCTGTCGCTGGCCGACGAACTTTTCCCGGAATACGGCATCAAAGGTGTCAGTATGGACGAGATCGCCCGTCGGCTTTCGATGTCTAAACGTACGCTCTACGAATACTTCGGGGACAAAGAGGAGCTGCTGATCGCCTGCATCGTCCATCACCATGCCTATATGAAAAAGTGGGCCGAGGAGATCGGCGACCGCTCGGAGACTGTGCTGCACGTCATCCTGGAGATCTACCGCGAGATGGCGCCCAAAACGCGTCGCGCCTCGCCCAAGTTTTACGAGGACATTCGCAAATACCCCCGGGCCATGGCGCGGCTGGCCGAACAGCGCAAAGAGATGCTGGACCAGCTGCTCGAATTTTTCCGCACGGGCGTGAAACAGGAGATTTTCCTGCCGGGGCTGAACTACGAGATACTGAGCCGCACCCTAATCCAGATCACCGACGAGCCGCTTTCGCCGGAGCTTACCCGGCGGTACAGTATGGTCGACATATACAGCACCCTGACGCTGACCCTCGTGCGCGGCGCCTGCACCGACAAAGGGCTGCGCATTTTCAACGACTACCTGTCGGAATACAAAGCCTGATACTAAAACCCGCCATACAGAAACCCGATGAAGAAGATACCGATGAGCATCATTTCCCGCCTTTCGGCTTTCGGCGCGGCAGTCCTCCTGCTGTGCTGCCCTCCCGCACGGGCGCAGCAAGCCGTTTCCCCGCGCGACAGCGTGGACATCGACCTGCCTGCCGCTCTGGAGATTGCCCTGAGCGAAAGCCCGAGTGTGCGGATCGCCGGCAAAGAGATCGAGCGCAAGGAGTACGCCCTCAAAGGAACCCGCTCCGGACTGCTGCCCAACCTCGCGCTGGGGGCCAGCTATAACCGGACGCTCCAGAAACAGAAAATGTCGATCGGCGAGCAGCAGATCGAAGTCGGTACCGACAACCAGTGGGGGGCGGGGCTGAGCCTTTCGCTGCCGCTGGTGGCGCCGGCCCTGTGGAAGACCTTGCAGCTTTCCGAAACGGACGTACTGCTGGCGGCGGAGCAAGCCCGCTCGTCCCGGATCGCGCTGATCGGCTCGGTGAAGAACGCCTACTATTCGCTGCTCAACGCGCAGGATGCTTATGAAGTCCTGAAGGTGAGCTACGCCAATGCCGAGCTGAGCGCCAGCATCGCCACGGATAAGTACGAGCAGGGGTTGGTGTCGGAATACGACAAACTGCGCGCCGACGTGCAGCTGCGCAACCAGAAACCGCAGCTGATCGCCGCCGAGAACGCGGTGCGGCTGGCCAACATGCAGCTGAAGGTGCTGATGGGGGTGGGCATAGATGAACCGATGCGCTTTACGGGAGCTTTGAGCGATTTCGAGCCTGAAATGGTGCAGGATATGGATATGCTGGCCGCCGACACCTCCCTGACGGCCAACACGGAGATGAAACAGATCGACATACAGGCCGAACAGCTGGACTTGGCGCTGCGCATCACGCGGTCGCAATACCTGCCGACGCTCTATTTGAGCGGCAACTACGAATGGAGCTCGCTGAACAACGACTTCCGCATCGGCCATTACCAGTGGTTCCCCTATGCGACGGTGGGCGTAACCTTGAGTATTCCGATCTATGAAGGGAGCCTCAAACGGCACCGGATGGCGCAGGACAAGATCGGTATCGACCAGCTCGAATTGCAGCGGCAGGACCTCGTCCGCCAGCTGGAGCTGAGTGTCCAGAACTCGCTCAACAGCATCGAGAAGTCGATCGAGGAGGTCGGTTCCAACCGCGAGAGCGTCCGCGAGGCCGAACGGGCTTACTCGATCAGCCAGAAACGCTACGAGGTGGGAAGCGGCAACCTGCTGGAGCTGAACGACTCGGAAGTGGCCCTGACCCGGGCGCGGCTGGCCTACAACCAATCCATCTACAACTACCTCTCGGCCCGGGCCGACCTGGAAGCCACCCTGGGCAAAGCGGTGGAGGAGAACGCCTACCCGGCGTTACGGAACGGCAAATAAAAACGAACGCATATATGACACTGAAACGAACCGGCGGGCTGCTGCCCGTTCTGATGGCCGCGGCGCTGCTGACCGCCTGCGGCGGAGGCCCCGACAAAACGCAGGCCGCCGCGGACAGCATTGCGCAGGAAAAACCCAAAGTGAAACTGGAGACCGTCCAAGTGCGACCCGTGGCGCAGACCTATGATTTCACGGCCACTGTGGAGGCCAACGTCACCAATAACATCGCCCCGTCGATGGCCGTGCGGATCGACAAGATCTTCGTCGAGGTGGGCGACCCGGTGCGCGCCGGGCAGAAGCTGGTGCAGATGGACCAGACCAACGTCATCCAGCAGAAAGTCCAGCTGGACAATTACAAAACGGAGTTCGGCCGGCTGGACGAGCTGTTCAAAGTGGGCGGCGCCTCCAAATCGGAGTGGGACGCCAAAAAAACGGCCCTCGACGTGGCGCAGACGGCCTATGACAACCTGGTCGCCAACACCACGCTGACCAGCCCGGTCAACGGGATCGTGACGGCGCGCAATTACGACAACGGCGACATGTTCAACCTCGGCGGCCAGCCGGTAGTGGTGGTCGAGCAGATCACGCCGGTCAAGCTGGTGGTCAACGTGTCGGAATCGCTGTTCAAGGAGGTGAAGAAGGGGGTGGACGTGACCCTCCGGCTGGACGTTTACGGCGACGAGGTGTTCCACGGCAAGGTGAGCCTGGTCTATCCGACCATCGACCCCACCACGCGCACCTTCCCGGTCGAGATCACGATCCCGAACGGAGACAAACGGGTGCGGCCCGGGATGTTCGCCCGCGTGACGATGAGCTTCGGCACGATGGACCGCGTGGTGGCTCCCGACCGTTCGATCATCAGGCAGGCCGGATCGGGCGACCGCTACATATACGTCTATAAGGACGGCAAAGTCTCCTACAACAAAGTGGAGCTGGCCCGCCGCATGGGCGACGAGTACGAGGTCGTTTCGGGCGTGCAGGATGGCGACCGGGTGGTCGTCACGGGCCAGAACCGCCTGAACAACGGCATGGAGGTCGATATAGACATCACCAAGTAACCCTCAGGCAGCAGGTAATTCCGGTTTTACTGGAGTGCCCGAAGGCACCTCATGCCCGGCATAAGGGCGGTGCCGTACCGTATACGGAGGGGCGGTGGGCAGCGCCTGCGTGGGACTTGTCCCGCGCGCGGGAAGGCGCGGGCCACCGCTGACGCGGGAACCGGGCTATCCTGTGCCTCCGGGCACATAGAAGGGTTCGGCCGGCGAGCGGAGCGAGCCGCGGTAAGGCGATGATTTGTGGCGATGACGGTTCGGTTCTGAAGGCTTGCCTTCGGAACCGAACGGGGCGATGAGCGAGTAGCGCGATTCGTCAGAATCGCCAGGCCCGCCGCCAGGCGATCGGAGATCGCCTCGGGGGTGGCGGCGGCCTGGATAGGCGAAGAATCAATGCTGAGTCCCGAGGGCGCGGCTCAAAAACGAACGAATGGGCAGACTCCTGGGAAGGCAGCCGTGCACTCCGGATAAGAAAAACTGCACCGTACATTACAGAGACCTTTTTCAATAGCAAACACACGACACCATGAGCATATCCGCATCAGCCGTCAAAAAGCCCATCACCACCGCCCTCTGCTTCGTGGCGGTCATCGTGGTGGGGCTTTTTTCCCTGAGCAAGCTGTCCATCGACCTCTACCCGGACATCGAGACCAACCAGATCATGGTCCTGACCGCCTACCAGGGCGCCAGCGCCGCCGACATCGAGACTAACGTCACCCGGCCGCTGGAAAACACCCTGAACACCGTCAGCAACCTCAAGCACATCACCTCCCAGTCCAAGGAGAACATGTCGATCATCACCCTCGAATTCGAGTACGGGATAGACATCGATGTGGCCACCAACGACGTGCGCGACAAACTTGACATGGTGCAGACCGCCCTGCCGGACGACGTCGACAACCCCATCATCTTCAAGTTCGGCACCGACGACATCCCGATCATCATCCTCTCGGTGACGGCCGAGGAGAGCCTGCCTGCGCTCTATAAGATCCTCGACGACAAGGTGGCCACCCCTCTCCAGCGTATCAGCGGAGTGGGGGCCGTCTCCATCTCCGGGGCGCCGCAGCGAGAGATACAGGTTTACTGCGACCCGCAGAAACTCGAAGCTTACCACCTGTCGATCGAAGGCATCGCCGGCATCATCGCCAACGAGAACAAGAACACTCCGGGCGGGACTATCGACATCGGGTCGAACACCTATTCCCTGCGCGTAGAAGGCGAGTTCAGGGACGCCCGGGAGATGGAGAATATCGTCGTGGGAAGCTACGACGGGCGCAATATCTACCTCAAGGACGTGGCCCGCATCGTGGACACCGTTGAGGAGCGCGCCCAGGAGGCCTACAACGACGGCATACAGGGCGGTATGATCTTCATCCAGAAACAGTCCGGGGCCAACTCGGTGAACATCGCCAAAAAGGTGCACGAGCGCCTGCCGTCGCTCCAGGCCGGGCTGCCCTCCGACGTGCAGCTGGGCGTGATCGTCGATACCTCGACCAACATCCAGAACACCATCGACTCGCTGGTCGAGACCATTACCATCACCTTTATCGTGGTGATACTTGTCGTGCTCGTCTTCCTGGGGCGGTGGCGGGCGACCTTCATCATCGCGCTGACCATCCCGATCTCGCTGATCGCCTCGTTCATCTACCTTTTGATGTCCGGCAACACGCTGAATATCATTTCGCTCAGTTCGCTGAGCATCGCTATCGGCATGGTGGTGGACGACGCCATCGTGGTGCTGGAAAATATCACCACGCACCTCGAACGGGGGAGTAAGCCCAAGCAGGCCGCCATCTATGCGACCAACGAGGTGCACCTATCGGTGATCGCCTCGACGCTGACCCTGCTAGCCGTGTTCCTGCCGCTGACCACCATTACCGGTCTGGCCGGGGTGCTCTTCGAACAGTTGGGCTGGATCGTCAGCATCATTATGATCATTTCGACCGTCAGCGCGCTGACCCTGACCCCGATGCTCTGCTCCAAGATGCTGCGCAGCGGGGCCCCGAAAGGCAAAGTCTACAAGCTGATCTTCTCGCCGGTCGAGAAAGGGCTCAACGCGCTCGACCGCGGGTATGCCCGTTTCCTGAACTGGGCCGTGCGGCACCGTGCGGTCGTCGTGACCGGGGCCGTGGTGATCTTCGTGTCGTCGCTGGGGCTGACTAAATTCATCGGGACAGAATTCTTCCCGACGCAGGACAACGCCCGCATCAGTGTCCAGATCGAGATGCCGATCGGCACCCGCACCGAAATATCGCGCGACCTGGCCCTGCGCCTCGACAGGCGCTGGCGCGAAGAGATACCCGAACTGCAAACCTCCAGCTTCAGCGTGGGGCAGGCCTCGACCGACAACACCTATGGCTCGATGCAGACCAACGGGACGCACATCATCTCGTTCAATATGCGCCTGAGCTCCGTGGGCGAGCGCGAGCGCGGGCTGCTGGAGATCTGCGAGCTGATGCGCGAAGACCTGAAAGAGTATTCGGAGATCAAAACCTCGCAGGTGATCGCCGGCGGCTCGCAGGGCGGCATGGCCGGGCAGGCGAGCGTGGACGTGGAGGTTTACGGCTACGATTTTGCCGAGACCGACGCGGTGGCGGCCGCGTTGTCGAAACGGATGGGTGAGCTGCCGGGGTGCAGCCAGGTGCACATCAGCCGCGAAGATTATATCCCGGAGTACCAGATCGACTTCGACCGTGAGAAACTCGCCCTGAACGGGTTGAACGTCGCTACCGCGTCCTCCTACCTTCGCAACCGCATCAACGGCCTGACGGCCTCCTACTACCGCGAGGACGGGGAGGAGTACGACATCAAAGTTCGTTACGCGCCGGAGCACCGCACCTCGGTGGAGGACATCGAGAACATCCTCGTTTACAACTCGCAGGGCAAGGGCATCCGGATGAAAGACCTCGGCACGGTGGTGGAGCGTTTCACGCCGCCGACCATCGAGCGTAAAGACCGCGAGCGCGTGATTACGGTGTCTGGCGTGGTGCGTCAGGGCTATCCGCTGAGTACGGTGGTGGCCCAGACCCAACAGATACTCAAAGAGATCGATATGCCGGCGGACGTGACCACGGCCATCGGCGGTACCTACGAAGACCAGCAGGATTCCTTCGGCGACCTGGGAATACTGGGCGTAATGATCATCATCCTGGTATTCATCGTGCTGGCCTCGCAGTTCGAGTCGTTCACCTATCCGTTCATCATCTTCCTCGCCTTGCCGTTCGCCTTCACCGGGGTGTTCATCGGGCTGGCCGTGACGGGCACGCCGCTGAGCATCATGGCGCTGATCGGGGTGATTATGCTGGCCGGTATCGTGGTGAAGAACGGTATCGTGCTGGTGGACTACACCAACCTGAACCGCGAACGGGGCATGTCGATCGTCTCGGCGGTGGTGGATGCCGGGAAATCGCGCCTGCGGCCCGTGCTGATGACCACCCTGACCACAGTGCTGGGTATGCTCCCGATGGCCATGGGTCAGGGCGAAGGGGCCGAGATGTGGCGCCCGATGGGGGTCGCCGTATGGACCGGTGTGGCCTTCTCCACGGTCATCACCTTGATCCTGGTGCCGGTGGTGTACTGCATGTTCGCGGGGACTGGCGTCAAGCGTCGTCGCCGCCAGATGGCCGAACTGTTCGAGCTGGAGGTGGACAAAGCCGCTTTAGGCAACGGACACCATTTGCCGGAGCCGGCCGAGACCGAAACGGACGAACAATAACTTTAACCTACTCTGCGACATGAAAGCGGTATTCATATCTTTCAACCAAAGCTATTACGAACAGGTCGTGGCGATCCTCGACCGCAACCACTACCGGGGCTTCACGTTCTGGGAGGAGGTGCAGGGGCGGGGCTCCGAAAACGGCGAGCCCCATTACGGCAGCCATGCGTGGCCGACGCTCAATTCGGCTATGCTGGTGATGACGGAGGAGAGCCGGGTCGGGAAACTGTTGTCCCACCTGCGTGCGCTGGATAAAAAAACGGAGGCGCAGGGCCTCCGGGCATTCGTCTGGAACGTCGAGCAAAGCATCTGACGGACGGTTTTTACTCCTTGTGATAATAGAGGGGCGGCGGTCAGATCTTGTCGCCGCCCCACATTTGCGGCTCCCACCGCCAGCTGTCGTGCACAGCTTCCGGCAATATCTTGCCCGAAAAGACCAGCAGCATGCTATCCGGCTCCGTGGCCCGGATGCAGTTCGCGTATCCCGCCGGCAGGCAGAGCAACTCGCTCTTTTCCGCCGTGAGCGTGAAGACCTCCGGCCTCAAGTCCGGCGAAGGGTTTTCCCAGTCGTCGGGCCGCACGAAAGCCAGCCGGAAACCGCCCCGCAGGCATTGGAACCATTTGCCTTCGAACCGGTGCCCGTGCCAGCCCCGGATCACCTCCGTGTCGTCGTGTTTGATGATATAGTACCGGTGGGCGCCCTCCAGGTGGAAATCGTTCATGTGCACCAGTTCGCCGCGGTAATCCCGGAAGATACCCCCTTCCAATATCCGAATTTCGCTCATGGCCGAATTGGAATTATTCGTTCTCTTTAATTCGTGAAAGCAGGTACTGCCCGTACTGGTTCTTGGCCATCGGCCCGGCGATCTCCCGCAGTTTTTCCGCCGAGATCCAGCCCTTGCTGTAAGCGATCCCCTCCAGGCACGCCACCTTCAGCCCCTGCCGTTTCTCGCTCACCTCGATAAAGGTCGAAGCCTCGGAAAGCGAATCGTGCGTCCCGGTGTCGAGCCAGGCGAATCCCCGCCCCAATAGCTGGACTTTCAGCTGGTCATCATGCAAAAACCGTTCGTTGACGGTGGTGATCTCCAGTTCGCCGCGCGCCGAGGGCTTGATGTTCTTAGCCACCTCCACCACCCGGTTCGGGTAGAAGTAGAGCCCGACCACGGCATAGTTGGACTTCGGATGAACGGGCTTCTCCTCCAGGGTTTCTGCATTGCCATCCCGATCGAACGACACCACCCCGTACCGCTCCGGATCGCTGACCCAGTAGCCGAACACCGTGGCCTTCGGTTCCGTCGGATGCTCCGCAGCCGCAACCGCCTCGCGCAGCATGCCTGAGAACCCCTGCCCGAAGAATATATTGTCCCCCAGCACCAGGCAGGCGGAATCGTTGCCGATAAACTTCTCTCCGATAATGAACGCCTGCGCCAGTCCGTCCGGCGACGGCTGTTCGGCATACTCGAACCGGGCTCCGTAGTCGGAACCGTCGCCCAAAAGCCTGCGGAAACCCGGCAGGTCGTGCGGCGTCGAGATGATGAGTATCTCGCGGATCCCGGCCAGCATCAGCACCGACAAGGGATAGTATATCATGGGTTTGTCGTAGATCGGGAGCAGTTGTTTGCTCACCCCCTTGGTGATCGGGTAGAGGCGGGTTCCCGAGCCGCCGGCCAATACGATGCCTTTCATTGTTCAAGTAGTCTTGATGTTCCGTGTAATTATACGGATTGTGTTTATAACCGGGCCGTGATGACCTCTTTCGGCAATACTCCTTTGATATCGTACAGCACGCCGTCCGGGCCGCTCAGCAGCGCCCGGATGTCCGTCTCCAGGAACTGGCGGTGGGCCACTGCCAGCACCACCGCGTCGTACCGCCCCTGCGCACCCTCCAGCGACTGTAGCAAGGAGATGCCGTACTCCCGCTCCACTTCATCGGCGGACGCCCACGGGTCGTACACGTCCACGCTGCACTGGAACTCCCGCAACTCCTCCACCACGTCCACCACTTTCGTGTTCCGGATGTCCGGGCAGTTCTCTTTGAAGGTCATTCCCAGCACCAGCACCCTGGCATTCTTCACCTTGAAGTCATGCCCGATCAGCAGTTTCACCACCTTGTCGGCCACGAAAGCCCCCATCGAGTCGTTTACCCGCCGTCCGGAGCTGATCACCGCCGTCAGGTAGCCCACCTGCTCGGCCTTCCATTTCAGGTAATAGGGGTCCACCCCGATACAGTGCCCCCCCACCAGTCCCGGCATCAGTTTGATGAAGTTCCACTTGGTCGCCGCAGCCTCGATCACCTCCTTGGTGTCGATGCCCAGCCGGTCGAAAATCAGCGCCAGCTCGTTGAAGAACGAGATGTTGATGTCCCGCTGGCAGTTCTCGATGATCTTGGACGCTTCGGCCACCTTCAGGGACGACGCCTTGAAAGTCCCGTTCCGCAGGACGCTGTTGTAGAGTTCGTCCACGAAATCTGCCGTCTGTGGCGTGGAACCGGAGGTCACCTTTTTGATGGTGGCGAAGGTATGCTGCTTGTCGCCCGGATTGATCCGCTCCGGCGAATAGCCGACGAAAAAGTCCCGGTTGAAAACCAGCCCCGACGCCCGTTCGAGTTCCGGCACGCACACCTCTTCGGTCGCCCCCGGATAGAC